>CAUQTL010000133.1:0-2507 GCA_963521035.1 uncultured Streptococcus sp. | reverse complement strand
TTATGGAATTTACAGATATTGCGATGGAATTATCCAAGGAAGCTTGGCAGGCTTCTTTTCATCATCCCTTTATTTTACAGTTACAAGAGGGAAATTTAGACCTGTCCATCTTTCGCTATTACTTGATTCAGGATGCCTACTATTTGAAGGCCTTCTCAGAAGCCTATCACCTTTTGGCTGATAAGACTTCAAACCAAGAGATGAAAAGACTCTTGAAACAAAATGCACAGAGTCTAGTGGAGGGTGAGTTATTTATCCGCCAACAATTTTTCAAGGAATTGGAAATCAGCGATCAGGAAATGGAGCAACATCCAATCGCTCCCACCTGCTATCATTATATCTCTCATATTTATCGTCAATTTGCAGAGCCAAACTTAGGCATTGCCTTTGCAAGTTTGCTGCCTTGTCCTTGGCTATATCATGATATAGGCAAATCACTTAATCTTAAACCATCACCAAATCCTCTCTATCAACAATGGATTGAAACTTATATTACGGATGAGTTGGAGCAGCAGATCAGAGAGGAAGAGGCTCTGGTCAATCAACTCTATCGAGAAAGTGACGAGACAGACAAGAAAAAAATGCTAGATGTCTTCCACATCAGTGTTCATATGGAAGCTAAGTTTTGGGAAATGGCCTACCAACACCAGACATGGAAGAGTGATTTACACTCTTTAGAAAAAGGAGAAGAATAGAAATATGAGAAAGAACCAATTGCAAGTTCACAAATTAACCATTTTATCTATGATGATTGCCCTTGATGTAGTCCTTACACCTATCTTTCGGATTGAGGGAATGGCACCGATGTCCAGTGTAGTCAATATTCTAGCAGGAATCATGATGGGACCTGTTTATGCTTTGGCTATGGCTACAGTGACAGCCTTTATCCGTATGACGACTCAAGGGATTCCGCCTTTAGCTCTCACAGGAGCGACTTTTGGAGCCCTTCTTGCAGGTCTCTTTTATAAGTATGGTCGAAAATTTTACTTTTCTGCCTTGGGAGAAATTTTGGGAACAGGTATTATTGGTTCTATTGTTTCCTATCCTGTTATGGTACTCTTTACAGGATCGGCTGCAAAGCTTAGCTGGTTTATCTATACTCCTCGATTTTTCGGAGCAACCTTGATTGGTACAGCGATTTCCTTTATTGCCTTTCGATTTTTAATCAAGCAGGAATTCTTTAAAAAAGTGCAGGGATATTTCTTTGCTGAGAGGATAGACTGATGCAGGCATTTACAAATCCCTTTCCTATAGGCTCTAGTTCCCTAATTCACTGTATTACCAATGAGATTTCTTGTGAGATGCTAGCAAATGGGATTTTGGCTCTGGGGTGTAAACCAGTTATGGCAGATGATCCTCGTGAGGTTCTTGATTTTACTAAGCAAAGCCAGGCACTCTTCATCAATTTGGGGCATTTGTCTGCTGAGAAGGAAAAAGCAATCCGTATGGTAGCTTCTTATGCAGCTCAAGTTTTTCTCCCAATGGTGGTAGATGCGGTTGGCGTAACAGCTTCATCCATTCGTAAGAGCTTAGTTAAAGACCTTTTAGACTATAGACCTACGGTCCTTAAAGGAAACATGTCGGAAATTCGAAGTCTTGTTGGCTTAAAACACCACGGAGTTGGGGTCGATGCCAGTGCTAAAGATCAAGAAACTGAGGATTTACTTCAAGTCTTGAAAGACTGGTGTCAAACCTATCCTGGTATGTCATTCTTAGTTACTGGCCCCAAGGATCTCATCGTTTCAGAGAATCAGGTTGCTGTATTGGAGAATGGCTGTGCAGAATTAGACTGGATAACAGGGACAGGAGATTTGGTTGGAGCTTTAACAGCTGTTTTTCTCAGCCAAGGAAAGACTGCCTTTGAGGCTTCTTGCCTAGCGAGTTCTTATCTCAATATCTCCGCTGAGAGAATAGTTGTTCAAGGAATGGGATTGGAAGATTTTCACTACCAAGTACTCAATCAGCTTTCGCTCCTCAAAAGAGATGAAAACTGGCTAGATGCCATTAAAGGAGATATTTATGAATAGAGAGGCGCTTAGACTGTATCTGGTAACCAACCGCTACCAAGATTCCTTGGAAAGCTTTCTTGAAAAGATTGAGACGGCTTGCCGTTCAGGGGTTACCATAGTCCAATTACGAGAAAAAAATCTCACAACCAATCAATATTATCAACTGGCAAAAGAAGTCAAGGAAATAACAGATGACTATCAGGTACCCTTGATTATCGATGATCGTTTGGATGTTTGTCTTGCGGTTGATGCTGCTGGTCTGCATATCGGAGACGATGAACTACCAGTTTCGGTTGCCCGACAAGTCTTGGGCCCTGACAAAATACTTGGTGTCACAGCTAAAACTGTAAAAAGAGCCCTCGAGGCAGAAGAAGGAGGTGCGGATTACTTGGGGACAGGAGCCATTTTCCCGACTACGACCAAGGAAAATGCGCCTATCACTCTGATTTCAACCTTGAAGGCAATTTGCCAAAGGGTCGCCATTCCAGTAGTTGCTAT
>CAUQTL010000132.1:0-2544 GCA_963521035.1 uncultured Streptococcus sp. | reverse complement strand
ACACAAAAAAGAGGCTCACACCTCTTTTTCTTATTTCTTTTTATGATTTAATACGGCATTTAGGACAATAGCAAGTAGGCTGGCTACGACGATTCCGTTTGAGAAGAACATTTGGAAGGCTGTCGGCATGCTGACAAAGAGATTACTATTGTTGAGTCCGACACCTGCAGCGATTGAAACTGCTGCGATAAGGAAGTTGTGTTCATTGTTAGCAAAGTCAACACGGGCGAGGATTTGCATCCCTTGAATCGATACAAAACCAAACATCACCAGCATGGCACCACCGAGGACAGGGCTCGGAATGATTTGAGCAAGGGCACCAAACTTAGGAAGGAGTCCAAGGAGAACCAGGAAACCAGCTGCGTAGTAGATTGGCAGGCGAGTCTTGATACCTGATAATTTAACC
This sequence comes from uncultured Streptococcus sp., assembly GCA_963521035.1. Lineage (GTDB taxonomy): Bacteria > Bacillota > Bacilli > Lactobacillales > Streptococcaceae > Streptococcus. The sequence goes on along the minus strand of CAUQTL010000132.1, from coordinate 2,138 downwards.
AAACCAACGTTTTGTGAAAATCCTGTGTAAGGGAAGGTGTTAAAGATTCCTCCGAGAAGTACGGCCAAACCTTCTGCGCGGTAACCGTTGCGCAGGCGCGTGCTGTCGATTGGGTCTTTTGTGATATCAGACAAGGCTAGGTAAACACCAGTCGATTCAACCATAGACACCGTTGCGATGATACACATCATGACAATAGATGAGATTTCAAAGGTTGGCATCCCAAAGTAGAGGGGAGTTGGGACATGGACAAGTGGTGCTGCCGCAACAGGAGAGAAGTCCACCAAACCCATGCTAGCAGCAATGGCTGTTCCAACAACTAGACCAATCAAAATAGAGATAGACTTGATAAATCCTTTGGTAAAGATGTTAATCAAGAGGATAATCAGAACAGTGATAGCTGCAAGCAAGAGACTTTGACCAGTTGGCTCTGGAACGTTATTTCCCATATTTCCAATAGCGACAGGAATCAAGGTTAAACCAATCGTAGTAATAACAGATCCTGTTACGATAGATGGGAAGAGATTGGCTACTTTTGAGAAAATGCCTGAAACAAGAACCACGTAAATCCCTGATGCGATAAGGGCACCAAACATAGCGCCACTACCATGGCTTTGCCCAATCATAATCAAGGGAGCGACCGACTGAAAGGCAACTCCGAGAACGACTGGGAGTCCAATTCCAAAGTATTTGTTGAGTTGGAGTTGAAGGAAGGTTGCCACCCCACACATGAAGATATCTGTAGAAATCAGGTAGGTCAACTGCTCAGTTGAATAGCCAAGGGCTGTCGCAATCATGATAGGAACCAGGATGGATCCTGAGTACATAGCTAGTAAGTGCTGCAAGCCAAGAACGGCTGCTTGCGAGTGTTTTTCTTGAGTTTGCATTAGAGATCTGCCTCCTTAAATACGACTTGACCATTTTCAAAACGATCTAAACGAGCGAGTGATAGAACAGGGTAGCCTGCTTTTTCAAGCAAATCACGGCCATCTTGGAAAGATTTTTCAATCACGATACCGATAGCTTCGACTGTGGCTCCGGCCTGTTCGATGATTTGAATCAAGCCTTTGGCAGCTTGGCCATTAGCAAGGAAATCGTCGATAATCAAGACCTTGTCCTCTGGTGAGAGGAATTTTCCAGCGATAGAAACGGTGCTGGTCACTTGCTTGGTAAAGGAGTAAACTTCGGCAGTTAAGATACCTTCGTTCATGGTAATGTTCTTAGCTTTTTTAGCAAAAATCATAGGGACATTTAAGGCTTCAGCTGTAAAAACAGCTGGGGCAATACCCGACGCTTCAATGGTTACAACCTTGGTAATGCCAGCAGCAGTAAATTTTTCCGCAAAAACCTTACCAATCTCTCGCATCAAGCTAAAGTCAACTTGGTGGGTTAAAAAGGAATCCACCTTGAGGATGTTGTCACCCAAGATATGCCCATCCTTGAGGATGCGCTCTTCTAATAATTTCATAAGACCTCCTAAAGTCTAAAAGCCAATCCATTTGCTTGTTCCAGATTCCTATCAAGTAAAAACTGATAGAAAAAAGACCTACTTAATCTCTAAGTAAGTCCCCAAAATAGGTATGGCAAAAACGACCATACCTCCAAGATAACTTACTTATTGTTAGGTGTTCCGGCACCTTGTAGAAACGTCGTGCCAATTCACGACATAAACAAGTAAAATGATATTCAATTTCAAATAGGCTTGAGCCAATGTTTTTATTTTACACTAAATAACTTTAGAAATCAAATATTTTGTTAGTGTTTTGGTTTGAAAAACGAACAAATATAATAAAAATGGGCAAGAATTAACTTATTGGCTAACATTTAGAAGGTTTTTCCATCATAAAAGGCATATTATCAAGATTTTTCAAGACTTGATAATATGCCTTTTTAACTTTAAAGACTTTTTCCCAACCTTTATTATTCTACTCGCTAAATCTTAAAAAATAACCATCTGGATCCAAAATCGCAAATTCATGAGGGTAAATAAAGCTATCTCCCACTCGAAATTCTCTTTTTGTCAGGGGACGATGGGTAGGATAGTCAGCTTCCAGCAGTTTTTGGTGGAGCTGAGGGACATCTTCAATGCCAAAGGAAATATTGACACCGCGCCCGAAAGGATAGGTCAGCTGAGCTAA
>CAUQTL010000131.1:0-2557 GCA_963521035.1 uncultured Streptococcus sp. | reverse complement strand
CTAACATCATCAAAGAAGCCAAGGAAGGAGTCAAAGCTCTGCCTGAAGAGCTGAACCCTGCTGCTGAAGAAGCAAATGCTCCTGCTACAGCTGCTCCAGTTGCCCAAGCAGCAATCCCTGAAGGGACTGTAATCGGTGACGGCAAGCTCAAAATCAACCTTGCCCGGATCGACACACGCTTGCTGCACGGTCAGGTAGCAACAGCTTGGACACCAGATTCAAAAGCAGATCGTATTATCGTTGCTTCTGACTCAGTTGCTCAAGACGAACTTCGTAAAGAATTGATTAAGCAAGCTGCACCAGGTAATGTCAAAGCAAATGTTGTTCCAATCGACAAATTGATTGCTGTTTCAAAAGACCCTCGCTTTGGCAACACACATGCCTTGATTCTATTTGAAACTCCTCAAGATGCCCTCCGCGCTATTGAAGGCGGTGTGCCAATCAAGACACTTAATGTCGGTTCTATGGCTCACTCAACTGGTAAAACAATGGTCAACAACGTACTGTCAATGGACAAGGAAGACGTTGCTACTTATGAAAAGCTGCGTGACCTTGGCGTTGAATTCGACGTACGTAAAGTACCAAATGACTCTAAAAAAGATTTGTTTGATTTGATTAAGAAAGCCAACGTGCAGTAGAATCAAACGTTTTGCTTTTATTAATTTACGAAAGGATTTAGAACATGTCTATTATTTCTATGGTTTTAGTAGTCTTTGTTGCCTTCTTAGCTGGGCTAGAAGGTATCTTGGACCAATTCCAATTCCACCAACCGCTGGTTGCTTGTACCTTGATTGGACTGGTAACTGGTAATTTGGCTGCTGGTGTTATGCTGGGTGGCTCTCTCCAGCTGATCGCTCTTGGCTGGGCTAATATCGGAGCTGCTGTAGCACCTGATGCTGCCCTCGCTTCTGTTGCCGCTGCCATCATCATGGTACTGGGTGGAGACTTCTCAAGCAAAGGAATCGCTGTAGCACAAGGTGTTGCTATTCCACTTGCTGTTGCTGGTCTCTTCTTGACTATGATTGTCCGTACTTTGTCAGTCGGTTTGGTTCACGGTGCAGATGCTGCTGCGAAAAAAGGAGACATTAAAGGAGTTGAACGCGCTCACTTTATCGCTCTTTTCATGCAAGGAGCACGTATTGCTATCCCTGCAGCACTTCTTTTGATGATTCCTGCTGAGTCTGTTAAATCTGCTCTTGAAGCTATGCCAGCTTGGCTATCAGAAGGTATGCAAATCGGTGGTGGTATGGTCGTAGCCGTTGGTTATGCCATGGTTATCAACATGATGGCAACTCGTGAAGTATGGCCATTCTTCGCTATTGGTTTTGCTTTGGCTGCTGTCAGCGAACTCACTCTGATTGCCCTCGGTGCAATTGGTGTCGCTATTGCCCTCATCTACCTTGCCTTGTCTAAAAAAGGCGGAAATGGTGGCGGTGGAGCAACAGCTTCATCTAACGATCCAATCGGCGACATCCTAGAAGACTACTAAGAAAGGAGACACACTATCATGACAGAATTAAATACTGTAAAACCTGATGAGTCAGGAAAATTGACTCTTTCAAAGGCTGACCGTCAAAAAGTTTGGTGGCGTTCTACTTTCTTGCAAGGTTCTTGGAACTACGAACGTATGCAAAACTTGGGCTGGGCTTATTCACTAATTCCAGCTATTAAGAAACTTTATACTAAAAAAGAAGATCAAGCTGCTGCTCTTGAGCGTCACTTGGAATTCTTCAACACTCACCCATATGTTGCAGCTCCAATCATCGGAGTTACACTTGCGCTTGAAGAAGAAAAAGCAAATGGTGCAGCAATTGACGATGCGGCTATCCAAGGGGTTAAAATCGGTATGATGGGACCTCTGGCTGGTATCGGAGACCCTGTCTTCTGGTTCACAGTTCGTCCTATCCTTGGTGCACTTGGGGCATCTCTTGCTTTGACTGGAAATATCATTGGTCCACTTATCTTCTTCTTAGCTTGGAATGCTATCCGGATGGCTTTCCTCTGGTACACACAAGAATTGGGCTACAAGGCTGGTTCTGAAATCACTAAGGACATGTCTGGTGGTATCCTTCAAGACATTACCAAAGGTGCTTCAATCCTAGGTATGTTTATCTTGGCTGTTCTGGTTGAGCGCTGGGTATCTATTAAGTTTGTCTTTAACGTTTCATCTGTTAAGCTAGATGATAAAGCATATATCCATTGGGACAAATTGTCTAGTGGCTATAAAGGTATCCAAGAAGCCTTTGCTCAAGTAGGTCAAGGACTATCTCAAACCCCTGAAAAAGTTACAACTTTCCAACAAAACTTGGATTCCTTGATTCCTGGTTTGATGGGACTGCTTCTAACTTTCGCTTGTATGTGGTTGCTTAAGAAGAAAGTATCCCCTATCACTATCATCATCGCCCTCTTTGTAGTTGGTGTACTAGCTCACGTTGCTGGTTTGATGTAATCAAAAAGAAGGTTTCGGCCTTCTTTTTATTGTGGTATAATAGCTATATTATTTAAAAGGGAGTTACTCTATGGCACAGTCACAAAACAAAACAGTTGAGTTTAATAC
>CAUQTL010000130.1:0-2578 GCA_963521035.1 uncultured Streptococcus sp. | reverse complement strand
GAAGCCTGCCAAGCTTCCTTGGATAATTCCATCGCAATATCTGTAAATTCCATAATAACTCCTTTATAAAAATAGACTGGTTTGAAGCAATAAAAAGAACAGCAGGTAGATGAATATTGTCCTTTGAGGAATATAAAAAGTCCGATAGCGATTCTCCACCTGTGCATGTTCGTCATATCCATGCGCAGATAGAGCTCTCAGATAAAGATGGCGCCATCTAAAGACCGTCATCAAAACCTTACTGTAAATCAGGGGCGACCAAAAATGTAGTTCTTGACCGCGTAATAAGCAAGCTTCCTTGAGGGACTTGATTTCTTGCTGAATAAGGGGGAAGGAATTGAATACCACAATCAAGGCATAGGCCCAAGAGCGTGATAACCCCTTTTGAGCCAAGTACAAGAGAAGCTCTTTTAGGGAAATAGAGGAAACAAAGACAAGTCCGATACAAACGGTCACAAAGGCCCTCGTTCCAAGCATGACTGCCTGCGAAGCATCTCCATGTAACTGAACTGCCCAGTAGTTGGCAAAGGATGGCAAAATGGCGAGCAGAATCATCCAAGCCAATACTTTAAATCGACGGTAATAGAGCATAAAGAGAATACAAAATGCGACTACCGAAAGATTCAGAGCAATCGAAGGAATGAAAGATGTTTCCAGCGATAAAATCAGCAAGAAGAGACTGATAATCGGTGTCTGGGTTGCTACTTTGACCATACTACTTCACCTCCCCTTGAGTATTGCTACTCAGAAATGTGAGTGGTTTGGTAATTGTCACTGCTTTCACATGATTGAGACCCTGACTAGTCATCTCAATCCAATAATCAACCACAGAGATTAAGGGATCTAAACGATGGCTAATGATTAGAAAACTTCTTCCTTGATTTCTCTCCTCCACAATCCACTGACAAAAATAATGGCAAGCTCTATCATCCAAACCAGCAAAAGGTTCATCTAGTAAAATCACAGAAGCCTTGCTGGTCAAGATGGTCAAGAGCTGAAGAATCTTTTGCTGGCCACCACTTAATTGATAGGGACTCTTATCAAGAGCCTGCTCCAGATCAAAATATTGTAAAGCTTGGAAAATTCGCTGATTTCTTTCAGAATCAGGTCCATCTAATTGAAGTTCCTCTCGCAGACTGACTCGGATAAACTGCTTCTCAGCCTCCTGAACAACACCCGTCAAGTCACGATACAGCCTCTTTTTCTTTTTGAGAACCGAACCCTTCCAAGTAATGCACCCCTTATACTTTTGAAATTGAAGAATAGACCGAAAGAGGGTTGATTTCCCGACACCATTATCACCCAAGATACAGGAAATTCCTTGGTAGAATGTGAAATCCGCAATCGAAAAGAGGGAGCGATTATTCAGCTCACAAGTCGTTCTATCCATATGGAATAGTTCTGGGCTAGAAGCAACTTCCTTTGAAGCAACCTGTGTCATCTCAGAGGTAGGGATTTGAAACACTTCCCTTAGTTGTCCATCTCTTAGCTCCACCATATGGTCGATATAGGCTTCATAGTCCGTTAAATCATGGTCACACAAAATAACTGTCTTCCCATTAGAGGCCAATTCTTTTAGAATCTCCAATATCTCTAACCTGCTCTTGCGGTCAATGGAAGCGAAGGGCTCATCCAAGAGATAAACCCTAGGATTCATGGCAAAGAGAACAGCCAAGGCAGCCTTTTGCTTTTCTCCACCTGATAAGTGATGGATGGGACGGTGCAAAATCGCCTTGCAGCGACATTGCTGGACAACCTCTGCTATTTTAGAATCCATTTCCTGAACGGGATGCCCAATATTTTCCAAGGTAAAAACCAGCTCCTCAAACAAGTTCTCCATAGTAAATTGATGATTGGGATTTTGAAAGAGAATACCAACCGTCTGGACACGTTCGATGATAGAAAGCTGACTGACCTCGCTTCCATCTATCAGGACTTGACCGCTATAGGGAAGAGAACTGACTTGAGCAATCATTTGAAAGAGACTCGATTTTCCTGAACCACTACTTCCAGCTAACAAGGTAAAGGCTTGCGCATGAAAAGTAAAATCAATCGGTTCCGAAAAAATTAGGGACTGAATCGCTCGTAATTCCAGCCCCATCTATGCCTTGCCCCCAGCTGCAAACTGATGATAAAGTTTGACAATGGCACGAACCAAGATGGTACAGAAGAAAAAGACGGAAATAAAACGTACCACAAGCAAGGAAAGTACAAAAGGAAGTGAAAAGGCGTAGTAACCTAACTTAATGTATTCATAGACAAAACTAACAAGCGTAATCCCAATACTATTGGCAGTTAGAGAGAGCCAACTTTCATAGCGATTCTTGGTTACGATAAAACCAAGTTCACTTCCCAAACCTTGAACCAAGCCAGACAAAAGGGCACCTAGACCGAATTGACTACCATAAAGGACTTCAGCAAGCGCAGCTAGCACTTCTCCAATCGTTGCGCTTCCCACTCTTGGAACAAAGATGGCAGCAATAGGCGCAGCCATACACCAGAGACCAAAGAGGATTTCATTGGCAAAGGCCTGTAAACCAAGAGGGGCTAAAATCAGAGTGAGGATATCAAACAGATA
>CAUQTL010000129.1:0-2636 GCA_963521035.1 uncultured Streptococcus sp. | reverse complement strand
CTTCCAAGGCGATATTAAAAGCAGTGTCGTTTGAATGATTGATAATGTATTTCATGAGATACCTTCTTATATGATAGAGACTGGAAAATAATTCCAGTCTAATCTATCTTTCTTTTATTTTTTCTTAGGTGAATGGATAGCCATTCCTAAAACATCCGCAAATGCTTCGTACATCACTTCAGAGTAGGTTGGGTGTCCGTGGATAGTCTTCAGCATTTCTTCAACAGTGATTTCCATTTCGATAATGCTTGACGCTTCGTTGATCAATTCTGCAGCTGCAGGACCGATAATGTGTACACCAAGGATTTCCCCGTATTTCTTATCAGCTATGACTTTAACGAAACCTTGAGCTGCATCTGATGCAATGGCACGACCGTTGGCAGCAAAGTTAAATTTACCGATGGCTACATCGTATTTCTCACGCGCTTGTTCTTCAGTCAGACCCACTGCTGCTACTTCAGGGAGAGTGTAGATGGCTGCTGGAGTCAAGTTCAATTTGGCAACAGCATGATTTCCTTTGAGGGCATTTTCAGCGGCAACTTCCCCCATACGGAAGGCTGCGTGAGCCAACATCTTCGTACCGTTGATGTCACCTGGTGCGTAGATACCTTGAACAGAAGTTTCCATGTATTCGTTGACCTTGATACGTCCACGATCCAATTCAAACTCAACATCACCAATTCCTTCAAGGTCTGGCACACGACCGATTGAAAGGAGGGCTTTACTTGCGATGATATCGTCTTTTCCTTCAACCTTGATACGAAGTTGACCATTTTCCTCGATAATTTCTTGGAGTTTAGTGTCAGTCAAGATGGTCATGCCTTTACGTTCAAGAATCAAGCGAAGGTTCTTAGAAACTTCCGCATCCATAGCTGGTACGATACGGTCCATCATTTCAATAACAGTCACTTTTGACCCAAATGTCATGAAAGCTTGACCAAGTTCGATACCAACAACACCACCACCGATGATAACAAGGCTTTCTGGTACTTCATTCATTTCAAGAATGTCATCACTGGTCATGACAAGTGGAGATTCCATACCAGGAACGTTAATCTTGCTGACTTTTGAACCACCAGCAAGGATGATTTTCTTGGTTTCAAGTAATTCAGAACCATTTACCAAGACATTCTTATCTTTAGTGATCGTACCAATTCCCTTATGAACAGTAACTCCGTAACTACGAAGAAGACCTGCAACACCACCTACCAAGGTATTGACAACTTTAGATTTAGTTTCTAAAAGTTTGTCCATATCTACAGTGAAGTTTGGATTCTCGATGACGATACCACGATTTGCTGCATGACCGATGTTTTCTATGATTTCAGCGTTGTGAAGGTAGGTCTTGGTTGGAATACATCCACGGTTCAAGCAGGTTCCACCGAGTTCAGATTTCTCAACAAGGGCAACCTTACCGCCGAGTTGTGCTGCTTTAATGGCTGCAACATAACCAGCAGGACCTCCACCAATCACAACGATATCAAAAGCATCATCGCTCTTACCATCATCGTTTGAGGCACTTGCTGCAGGTACTGGGCTAGCTTCTGGCACTGCTGCTCCAGCTGTTGGGATGTTTTCCCCTTCTTCTCCAAGGTAACCAATAACTTCTGTAACCGGAACTGTTTCCCCATCACCTTTAAGGATGGCAATCAAGTACCCATCTTCTTCAGCTTCCAATTCCATGCTGACTTTGTCAGTCATGATTTCCAAAAGGATTTCTCCTTCTTTTACAAATTCTCCGACTTTTTTATTCCATTGGACGATTTGTCCTTCTGTCATATCCACGCCGGCTTTTGGCATAATTACTTCTAAGGCCATGTCTTACTTCCTTTATCTATATCTTTAAAAATAAATACTGTATTTTTAAACCAACATTGAGATTGGGTTCTCAATTAAGGCTTTCAAGTCTTTCATAAACTTAGCACCAGCCATACCATCTACGACACGGTGGTCAATTGTTAACCCAAGACTCATAATAGGACGAATCACAATCTCACCATTGACGACAACTGGCTTCTCGATTGTCGAGCTCACACCAAGGATAGCTGAGTTTGGTTGGTTGATAATAGGACCAAAGGACTGCACGCCAAACATTCCCAAATTACTGATTGTGAATGTTGAATTTTGCAGTTCGCTTGGAGCCAATTTACCATCCAAGGTACGGCCAATGACGTCTTTGAAGGCTACAACCAACTCTGACAAGCTCATTTTTTCAGCATTGTAAACAACAGGAGTCATCAATCCATTATCCATCCCAACTGCAATGGCAAGGTTAACGTAGTTATGAGTGATAATAGTCTTGCCATCTTCGGTCAATGAAGCGTTGATGTAAGGGTGTTTCATAAGAGTCTTAACAACTGCAAGTGAAAGAAGGTCTGTTACAGTAGTCTTCTTCCCAGTTGCTTCCATGATTGGCTCAAGGACTTTCTTACGAAGAGCCAACATTTCCGTCATATCAACTTCATAGTTGAGCGTGAAGGTTGGAGCAGTTAGGTAAGATTCAACCATACGTTGGGCAATCACCTTGCGCATTGGTGTCATTGGAATACGTTCAATTTCACCGTATGGTGTTACGTTATCAGGAACTTCTTCCACTTTTTCGATCTGAGCAGGAGACTTGATGGTATCGTTTTCGA
>CAUQTL010000128.1:0-2647 GCA_963521035.1 uncultured Streptococcus sp. | reverse complement strand
TTTAAAAAGAGAAAGAGAGAAAACTATGATTCCTGTAGTTATTGAACAAACCAGCCGAGGAGAACGCTCCTATGATATTTACTCCCGGCTATTAAAAGACCGCATTATCATGCTGACTGGCCCAGTAGAGGACAATATGGCTAATTCAGTCATTGCCCAGCTCCTTTTCTTGGATGCACAGGACAATACTAAAGATATTTATCTCTATGTAAATACGCCGGGGGGCTCCGTTTCAGCAGGTCTGGCTATTGTGGATACTATGAACTTCATCAAGTCTGATGTTCAGACCATTGTTATGGGTGTAGCTGCCAGCATGGGAACGGTCATTGCTTCCAGTGGTGCTAAGGGCAAACGCTTCATGCTTCCAAATGCGGAATATTTGATTCACCAGCCAATGGGAGGAGCTGGAAGTGGTACTCAGCAAACGGATATGGCTATTGTAGCTGAGCACTTGCTTAGAACTCGTAATACCTTGGAAAAAATCTTGGCCGAAAACTCTGGCAAGTCCGTTGAGCAAATCCATAAGGATGCGGAACGCGATTACTGGATGAGTGCTCAGGAAACCTTGGAATACGGCTTTATTGATGAAATCATGGAAAATAGCAATCTGAGCTAACAGAGGAGGAGCCAAAAGCGGCTCCTTTTTTGCTTTGAGTCTGACAAGTTACCAAGTTCAGGTGATTTAAGCAGGCCATAAAGCTTTTCAGGGCTAGTTTTTTTGCCCTATCTTTGCTATAATCATCTAAGAACTACATGGACCGGAAAGGAGTTTTATGATAGAAAGAGAAGAAAGAGTGGGCTTGATTGTCTATCTTTACTATAATCGAGATGCCAAAAAGCTGGCTAACTTCGGTGATATCATTTATCATTCTAAGAAGCATCGTTATCTGCATCTCTATGTCAATCAAGAGGACGCCCAGAACTTACAGGAGAATCTGCCCAAGGAACGCTATGTTAAGCAAGTTCGGATATCTCACATAAAAGAACTAGATCAAAACTTTGTTGGAAGCCTGTATAGAGAGCAAGAAAACGTTATCATTTGATAAAATTTCTATAAAGGGTTGACAATTGTCAGATAATTCGATATATTCTTACTATATCATCAAATAAATCACTTAAGGAGATTTCCGAATGAAGAAAAAATTTGCACTATCCCTAGTAGCTTTTGCTAGTGCAGCCCTTCTCGCAGCTTGTGGAGAAGTATCCAATAACAACTCAACAGCAACTGGTACAGAAATTGGCGATACGATTAAATTTGGTTTTAACTTTGAAGAATCAGGTGAAGTAGCAGCCTACGGTACAGCTGAACAACATGGTGCTCAGTTGGCCGTTGATGAAATCAACGCTGCTGGTGGCGTAGATGGCAAGAAGATTGAAGTTACTGATAAGGATAACAAATCAGAAACAGCTGAAGCATCTACCATCACTACTAGCTTGGTTACCCAAAGCAAGGTAAATGCAATCATTGGCCCTGCGACTTCTGGAGCTACAGCTTCAGCTACTGCAAATGCTGCTAAAGCAGGTGTACCAATCATTACACCAAGTGCGACACAGGATGACCTGACCAACAAGCAAGATTATCTTTACCGTGCAACCTTTATTGATAGCTACCAAGGTAAAATCATTTCTAAGTATGTTACTGACAACTTGAAAGCTAAGAAAGTCGTTCTTTACTACGACCAATCTAGTGACTACGCTAAAGGAATGGCGGATGCCTTCAAGAAGGAATTCAAGGGTGAGATTGTAGCAACAGAAACCTTCCAATCCAAGGATACAGACTTCCAAGCTGCTTTGACAAAGATTAAGGGCAAAGAATTTGACGCTCTGGTTGTTCCAGGTTACTATACAGAAGCTGGTAAAATTGTCAATCAAGCGCGTGGTTTGGGTATTGACCAAACAATCGTTGGTCCTGATGGCTTTGGTGATGCTAAGTTCGTTGAGCAAGCAACTCCTGCTGCAGCTACAAATGTTTACTATGTATCTGGCTTTACAACTTCTGGTGAAATGTCAGAAAAAGCTAAGAAGTTTATTGAAGCATACAAAGCTAAGTACAAAGAAGAGCCATCTATGTTTGCAGCTCTGGCATATGACTCTGTTTATATGGCAGCAGAAGCAGCCAAAGGTGCTAAAACTTCTGTAGATATCAAAGACAACTTGGCTAAGCTTAAAGATTTCGATGGAGTAACTGGTTCAATCACTATTGATAAAGATCACAATCCAGTGAAAACAGCTCTGATGATTGGCTTGAAAGACGGTCAAGTAGATACTGTAGAAACAGTTAAAGCGGAATAATAGTTACGAGGCTGGGGCTATCCCAGTCTTTGACTTGTTTTCTATTTCTAGTTGCTTGAGCAAGTTAGTAGATGATTTCTTTCTTTATAAATCTACGGATTTGAAAGAGTATTGTTTTATAATCTATTCTTCTTCGTTTCTCAATCAACTATTATTCGTATTTTGGGAGTGGGATGATAAAATCACGACCTAGTCTGCTGATTTTTGTCCCATTCCTTATTTTATTATAGAAAGAGTGGTATCTAATGCTCCAACAATTAGTCAACGGTCTAATCCTGGGTAGTGTTTATGCGCTTCTGGCTTTGGGTTATACCATGGTTTATGGGATTATTAAGCTGATTAACTTTGCCCACGG
>CAUQTL010000127.1:0-2657 GCA_963521035.1 uncultured Streptococcus sp. | reverse complement strand
CGGTCAATAGCACGCATGGCACGCATGACAGAGTATTTCTCGGTATTTTCATAAACCTTACCAGACTTACGCATACCAGCCGTATCAATCATGGTAAACTCTTGACCATCTGTATCTGTAAAGTGGGTATCAATGGCGTCACGCGTTGTTCCAGCAACAGGACTAGCAATGACACGATCTTCTCCCAAAATAGCATTAATCAAGCTTGATTTTCCAACGTTTGGACGACCAATCAGACTAAACTTAATCACATCTGGATTTTCTTCTTCATATTCATGTGGAAGATTTTCTACGATGGCGTCTAGGACATCCCCTGTACCGATACCATGAACAGATGAGATAGGCAAGGGTTCACCCAAACCGAGAGCATAGAAATCATAGATATCATTTCGCATCTCAGGGTTGTCCACCTTGTTAACTGCGAGGATAACTGGTTTGTGGGTTTTATACAGTTTACGTGCTACGTATTCGTCCGCATCGGTAATTCCTTCCTTACCAGACACCACAAAGACGATAACATCGGCTTCTTCCATGGCAATTTCTGCCTGGTGCTTGATTTGTTCCATGAAAGGAGCATCGACATCATCGATTCCTCCTGTATCAATCATGCTAAACGAACGATTGAGCCACTCACCCGTTGCATAAATACGGTCACGTGTCACTCCTTCGACATCTTCTACAATGGAGATTCGCTCACCAGCGATCCGATTAAATAGGGTTGATTTCCCAACATTGGGACGTCCTACAATGGCAATAGTTGGTAGGGCCATAATTTCTCACTTTCTACAATAACTTCTTCTGTTCAATATTTTTTCTAGTTGAGTTTGGTTCTGCTTGACCAAACTGTTCTGCTAGACGCTGGCTCCAGCTTGTGGTCGCACGTGCTCCAGCATAGTCCGCCTGTACACGGTCATAAGCTTCGATTGCCTCAACTGTTTGTTCCTGATATTCTTCCTCAAAAACAACATTCTCTAGTGGCAGTCTTGGTTTCACATCATGATGTTGATTTGGCACACCTAGTGCCATCCCAAAGACAGGATAGGTGTAATCAGGCAGGTTAAAAAGCTCTGCTACTTCTTCTGACTTGTATCGAACCAAACCGATAATAACTCCACCATAGCCCAAGCTTTCAGCTGCCAGCAGGGCATTTTGTCCAGCAAGAGCTGCATCGACCGAACTAATCAAGAGACCTTCCACACCTTGGGGTTGGAAGGTGTCAGTATGAAGTCGGGCTCCCTTTTCTGCTCGGTTCAAATCTCCGACAAAAAGAAGAAAAACAGCAGACTAGCGAATAGCTTCTTGAGGCACCAATTCATACAGAGCATCTTTCTTCTCTTGACTTCGTACTACAATCACAGAGTAGGACTGGAAATTCTTCCAAGATGAGGCCATCTGGGCTGCTGTCAGGATTTCAGTCAAGTCTTCCTGAGGAAGGGCTTGCTCCTTAAATCTGCGCACTGAAGTGTGGGCCTTCATTAATTTAATTGTTTCTGTCATCGACGGTTTACTCCTTCTAAACGAATCTCCTCAGCCAAATAACGGATGCGTTCCATGACGCGTCTGGCTTCCCAGGTTTCGTCATTTCCATGCTTCCCTTTAGCGAAATGCAGCTCCAATTCTTCAAAGTTGAAGTTGGAAGTGAAAAAGGTCGGTAAGTTTTCCTGCATCCGATATTGGAGAATGACTTGCAGGATTTCATCCCGCACCCAAGCTGTTGATTGCTCGGCACCAATATCATCTAAAATTAGGACTTCAGACAGTTTAATCTCATCTACCAAGGTCTTGACATTGCCATCACCGATAGCATTTTTGACATCAATGACAAAGCTAGGATAGTGGAGAAGAGTGGATGAAACACCGCGTTTTTCTGATAAATCATGAGCCAAGGCAGCCACCATGAAACTTTTACCCACACCAAAGTCTCCATATAAGTAAAGACCTTTTCGAATAGCTGGATATTGCTCCACGAAAGCTAATAGCTTTTCAAAAACTGGCAAGCGACCCAAATCATCCAAGTCAACTTGCGCCAAACTAGCTTTCTTGAGACTGGCTGGCAGATTGATTAACTTGAGACGGTTCTTAATAGCTGCTTCTTTTTCCGCTGCGATTAGCTCAGGAGTTTCTTCATAAGAAACATCCGCATAGCCGTGGTTCATGACCAAAATCGGCTTGTAACCTTTGGCAATATAATCCGTATCCCCACGGAGAAACTTATCACGCTCGGTGATGTACTGATTAAACTTGGAGATACTGCGATTCAATTCCTCTGGACTAAGGGATTCTTGCTGGATAAAGGCCGCAACATCAGGGTCCTTCATGATTTTCTGGACCAAATCTTGATAATGAAAACGGCTGGGTTGACGTTTGAGTACGTCTCCGACACTTTCCATCTAATCTCCTCCTTTTTCTAATCGAGCTAATAGTTCTTGTTTCTTACGTTCTAGTTCCAGACGAGTTTCCTCGCTGGTTTCATTTTTATAATCTGGATTGCTCCACTTGGGTACATTGGGCTTGGCAGGACTGGGGTTACTGCTTTTTTGAGCCTGACTCTTTTGTCCTCGCTCACGAATGCGCAAGACCGCCTCTTCTGCCGAATGAATCTTTTGATAGGCATAATCATTAGCCACCTTCATGGCATATTTCTCATTGATATTTGC
>CAUQTL010000126.1:0-2796 GCA_963521035.1 uncultured Streptococcus sp. | reverse complement strand
TTTTGTAAGGTTAGGTTATGGCAAGCGGTCTTTTTTTGATGTAAACTAGACTCATAAAGAACAAAGGAGTAACATCATGAAAAAAATCTTACATAAGAAAACAAGAAAACTAAGCCACAAAGATATCGAGCGCGTTCAGTTGGGGTGCGCTATGATGCAAGCAACATTTCATTTGATGGGATATTAAGAAAGGAGATTCTCATGACACTTTTAGATGTAAAACACGTTCAAAAAATTTATAAAACTCGTTTTCAGGGCAACCAAGTAGAAGCCCTCAAGGATATTCACTTTACCGTCGAAAAAGGCGATTACGTCGCTATCATGGGTGAGTCTGGTTCTGGTAAATCAACTCTTCTCAATATTCTAGCTATGCTGGATAAACCAAGTCGTGGGCAGGTTTACTTAAATGGAACGGACACCGCAACCATTAAAAATTCACAAGCCTCTAGCTTCCGTCGTGAAAAGCTAGGATTTGTCTTCCAAGACTTTAACTTGCTAGATACTCTATCTGTTAAGGATAATATCTTGCTTCCACTTGTCTTGTCAAGAAGACCTATTACGGAGATGATGAAGAAATTGGTGGTGACAGCTGAGAATCTGGGAATCAACCAATTACAAGAGAAGTACCCTTACGAGATTTCAGGAGGGCAGAAACAGCGTGTAGCAGTAGCTCGTGCCATCATCACAGAACCTGAAATTCTCCTTGCGGATGAGCCAACAGGCGCCCTTGACTCCAAGTCATCTGCAGCTCTACTGGATGTTTTTGATGAAATCAATGAGCGTGGACAAACCATTCTTATGGTAACCCACTCAACAGCAGCAGCTAGCAGAGCCAAGCGCGTGCTCTTTATCAAAGACGGCATTCTTTACAACCAAATCTACCGTGGAGAGAAGACAGAGCGTCAGATGTTCCAAGAAATCTCTGATACCTTGACTGTCATGGCAAGCGAGGTGAATTAGTATGTTTCGATTAACCAATAAGTTAGCGGTATCGAACTTGATTAAAAACCGCAAACTCTACTATCCTTTTGCGCTGGCTGTTCTCTTGGCAGTCACCGTCACCTATCTCTTTTACTCTCTAACTTTCAATCCAAAGATTGCGGAAATCCGTGGAGGATCAACCATTCAAGCAACGCTTGGATTTGGTATGTTTGTCGTCACCCTTGCGTCAGCCATTATCGTCCTCTATGCCAATAGTTTTGTCATGAAAAACCGTTCCAAGGAACTAGGAATTTATGGCATGCTGGGTTTGGAGAAGCGTCATCTGATCAGTATGACCTTTAAGGAGTTGGTGCTATTTGGAATTCTAACTGTTGGGGCGGGTATCGGTATTGGAGCCTTGTTTGACAAGTTGATTTTCGCTTTCTTGCTCAAACTGATGAAATTGAAGGTTGAGCTGGTCGCTACCTTCCAAATGAATGTTGTCATTGCAGTACTTGTTGTCTTTGGATTGATTTTCCTAGGCCTCATGTTCCTGAATGCCCTTCGAATCGCCCGTATGAATGCCCTCCAGCTCTCGCGTGAGAAAGCAAGCGGAGAGAAAAGAGGTCGTTTCCTACCTCTCCAAACTATTCTTGGTTCCATAAGTTTAGGGATTGGCTATTATCTTGCCCTTACAGTAAAAGATCCTCTTACAGCCTTAACAACCTTCTTCTTAGCTGTTTTGCTGGTTATCTTTGGTACTTATCTATTGTTTAATGCAGGAATTACCGTTTTCCTTCAAATCTTAAAGAAAAATAAGAAATACTATTACCAACCTAATAACCTCATATCTGTTTCCAACTTGATTTTCCGTATGAAGAAAAATGCGGTTGGACTAGCAACCATCGCTATCTTGTCAACAATGGTTTTGGTAACCATGTCAGCAGCGACAAGCATTTTCAATTCCGCAGAAAGCTTTAAAAAAGTTCTAAATCCTCATGATTTTGGGGTTTCAGGGCAAAATGTTGAAAAAGAAGACTTGGACAAACTCTTGAGCCAGTTTGCAAGTGACAAAGGTTATCAGATTAAAGAAAAAGAAGTGTTTCGTTACACTTACTTTGGTGTTGCGAACCAAGAAGGAAATAAGTTAACCCTTTTTGAAAAAGGACAAAATCGTGTCCAACCCACAACAGTTTTCATGGTATTTGATCAAAAAGATTATGAAAATATGACTGGTCAAAAACTGTCTCTATCAGGAAATGAGGTCGGACTCTTTGCAAAGAATGAGGGAGTTAAAGAACAGAAAACTCTAACTCTAAATGATCATCAATTTTCTGTCAAAGAAGAATTTAATAAAGATTTCATTGTCAACCATGTCCCAAATCAGTTTAATATTTTGACTGCTGATTACAATTACCTTGTTGTAGCTGATTTACAAGCCTTTTTGGATCAATTCCCAGATTCGGCTATCTATAATCAGTTTTACGGTGGCATGAATGTAAATGCCAGTGAAGAAGAACAACTCAAGGTCGCTGACGAGTATGATAAATACCTCGATCAGTTTAATGCTCAATTAAACACGGAAGGTAGCTATGTTTATGGTAGTAATTTATCAGATGCTAGTGCTCAGATGAGTGCCCTCTTTGGTGGTGTCTTCTTTATCGGTATTTTCCTATCCATTATCTTTATGGTCGGAACCGTTCTGGTCATCTACTATAAACAAATTTCTGAAGGCTATGAAGACCGTGAACGCTTTATTATCTTGCAGAAAGTCGGTTTAGATCAAAAGCAAATCAAGCAAACCATTAACAAACAGGTTTTAACTGTTTTCTTCCTTCCTTTGCTTTTTGCCTTCATACATCTAGCCTTTGCCTA
>CAUQTL010000125.1:0-2882 GCA_963521035.1 uncultured Streptococcus sp. | reverse complement strand
GCATGGCAGATAGTTCCCGCTGTATCAATCATATCATCAATTAGGATACAAGTTTTTCCTTCCACCTTACCAATGATGTTCATGACTTCACTGCTATTCATCTTGTCTACACTGCGGCGCTTATCAATAATGGCAATCGGGGTTTTCAGAAACTCTGCTAACTTACGGGCTCGACTCACACCACCATGGTCAGGACTGACTACCACGTAGTCGCCCCCTGTCATATTACGTCGCTCAAAGTAATCAGCAATCAAAGGTGCACCCATCAAGTGATCCACTGGAATATCAAAGAAGCCCTGGATTTGCGCTGCGTGCAAGTCAATAGTTAGCATCCGATCCACACCAGCAATTTCCAACATATTAGCAACTAATTTAGATGTAATTGGCTCACGAGCTCTAGCCTTGCGATCCTGCCGAGCATAGCCATAGTAAGGCATGACAACATTAATGGATTCAGCGCTAGCCCGTTTCAAAGCATCTACCATAATCAAGATTTCCATCAAATTATCATTGACTGGCGAGCTGGTAGACTGCAAAATAAAGACGTGTTTCCCGCGAATAGATTCTTCAATATTCACTTGAATCTCTCCATCAGAGAACTGACGAACAGTTGATTTCCCAAGTGGCAATCCAATCTCTTGAGCAACACGCTGCGCTAATTCTTGATTAGAAGAAAGAGCAAAGAGTTTTAAATCAGAAAAAGACATGATTCCCTCCAGATTCTAAATCGTCTTTCATTGTCCAATTACAACTTTTCCCAACTACCATTGTAACTTTTTTCAGTTGATTTTTCAATTAAAAATAAAAAACGCCAGAGGCGCTTTTTACTGATTAGTTCGGATAAATATATGAAACTGTACCTTGTGCAGTTGTTGGATTAAACCATCCACGGTAGTTACCGATTGATTGTTGTCCAAGGTAGTTTGCTTCTGATACTTGGATGCTTGTAGTAGATTGAACAGCTGTTACTACTGCAACGTGTCCGTATCCACCGTCAGTCCAACATGCAATTGCTCCAACTTCTGGCTGTGAACCAACACGGAAGCCTGCTGCTGCTGCACTTGCAGACCATTGTCCACCATTACCCCAGTAATCACCAGCCCAAGGAGCTAATGTCTTAGCACCCCAAGTACATTGACCTACTGGATAAGAAGATGCAGATGAGCTATAAACTGGTCTATTCGCACGGGCAACAGATTGAGTTACTGCAGGTGCTGCTGGAGCCGCTGCTTCAGCTGCTGGAGCTGAATTAACAACTGCTTGAACCTGAGCTTGCAGGGTAGTATTTCCTGAAGCTTCAATTGCTTGACGTTTTGATTCTTGCTCTGCTTTATAAGCTGCTTCACGAGCTGCCGCTTCAGCTGCTGCTTTTTCAGCTGCTGCTTTTTCAGCTGCTGCTTTTTCTTCAAGAAGAGAATTCTTTTCGTTTTCAGCAGTCGCTTTTTCAGCTGCAAGACTTGCCTGAGCTGCTTTCAGTTCAGCTTGTTTTGTTGCCAAAGCTTGCTCATCATCAGCTAACTTCTCTTGGTTAGCAATTACAGTATTGATAGCTTCATTATTCGCAACTTGCTTTTCAGCAATTACTTCTTTATCTTTCTTTTGTTGTTCCAGCATTTTATTATTTGCTGAAACAATTTCGCTCATAGCTGCTACACGAGAAATAGCTTCTGTGATAGAGCTAGAATTTACAACTGTATTGATGTAGCTAGTAGCAGTTCCATTTGTTTGGGTACTGCGAGCTTGATTTGCAAGTGACTCATTACGAGCTACAATATTTTTAGACAGTTCGTCAATCTCTGCAGAAAGTTTTGCAGATTCAGCAGACAATTTTTCATTTTCTGCTTTAAGCTCTTCTTGTTGCTTTTGAATAGCAGATACTTGTCCTTGAATCTCGTTAACTTGTGCCTGAGCTGATTGTTGTTGCTCTGTCAAACTATTAATCTTGCTGTCTTGTGCAGCAATCTTTTCATCAGTTGTCTCCGCTTTAACGCTCACAAGTGCAGCTCCTTGTGAAAGGATAACCGTACTCAATAAAATTGATGTGAGTAGTTTTTTCTTCATAAAAATAATACACTCCTTCTTATAAGACATTAACTAGTATACCAGAAAATGCTGTATCATATGTTACGCCTTTATTACATTTTTATTTCTTGTTTATCATAAATACATTTTTTCGAAAATAGGCTGAAAAATGAGGAATATCAGGCCATTGAGAAGGATAGTCGGTACTAAACTGCTAAGGACAAAATCCTGCAAATTCAGACTAGAAAGATTCAAAAATGCTGCAAAAGCAAAACTGGTTAATTCAAATAAAAATACAAGAATCAGAACAGATAAAAAGCGAGTAAATTTATTTAAAAGCATAGTCGAACTAGACTGACAAACCAAGAGACTTAAAAAAGGAAAAAGAATAAGAGCAATACCGATGGTATGAAAATAATAAACATCGTAAATCAGCCCCAGACAGCAAAATAAGAGAATATTATAGTTTTTAGAGAGGTTGATGGAAACAAAAAGCATGAAAATAAAGATAAAATGACTGACTAGGTGCCATTGCAAAGGCAGAATATTAGCCAGAAAAGTCGAAATCTGCCCATCGATCAATAAAACAAAAAATAAAATAATAGGAGTCAAAAGATGTTCTTTAATATCTCTCATATCAGTTCCCTACCAACATTACAGCACGGATATCCGACAAATCAGCAGCCGGCTTAACCAGGACAACCTTGTTTAACTGATCCTTAGCCTCAGATACAGAAAGCACCTTACCGACAGGAATATTTTCTGCATTATAAGCACCCAAGCCACTGGTTGCCACCTCATCTCCCTCTTTTATATCTTCAGCACTATTTAACTGACTGATGATATAAGCAGAGTTTTTT
>CAUQTL010000124.1:0-2945 GCA_963521035.1 uncultured Streptococcus sp. | reverse complement strand
CAGGCTGATATTGAGCGAGTTGTGGTTCATAAAATTAGTAAGGTATGGGAGTTTCATTTCGTATTTTCTAATATTTTACCGATTGAAATCTTTTTAGAATTAAAGAAAGGTTTGAGCGAAGAATTTTCTAAGACAGGCAATAAAGCTGTTTTCGAAATCAAGGCTCGGTCTCAAGAATTTTCAAATCAGCTCTTACAGGCCTATTATAGAGAGGCTTTTTCTGAAGGTCCGTGTTCGAGTCAAGGTTTTAAGTCCCTTTATCAAAATTTGCAAGTTCGTGCGGAGGGGAACCAACTCTTTATTGAAGGTTCCGAGGCGATTGATAAGGAACACTTTAAGAAGAATCACCTTCCTAATTTAGCGAAACAACTTGAAAAATTTGGATTTCCAACTTTTAACTGTCAAGTAGAGAAGAATGATATGCTGACTCATGAGCAGGAAGAAGCCTTTCAAGCTGAAAATGAGCAGATTGTTCAAGCGGCCAATGAGGAAGCGCTCCGTGCTATGGAACAACTAGAACAGATGGCACCTCCTCCAGCGGAAGAGAAACCATCCTTTGATTTTCAAGCTAAAAAAGCTGCAGCTAAACCCAAGCTGGATAAGGCAGAGATTACTCCTATGATCGAAGTGACGACGGAGGAAAATCGTCTGGTCTTTGAAGGGGTTGTTTTTGATGTGGAGCAAAAAGTGACCAGAACAGGGCGTGTTTTGATCAACTTTAAAATGACGGACTACACTTCCAGTTTTTCGATGCAAAAGTGGGTTAAGAATGAGGAAGAGGCTCAGAAGTTTGACCTAATCAAGAAAAATTCTTGGCTCCGAGTTCGTGGGAATGTGGAGATGAATAACTTCACACGCGATTTGACTATGAACGTGCAGGATGTGCAGGAAGTTGTTCACTATGAGCGGAAGGATTTGATGCCAGAAGGTGAGCGTCGGGTTGAGTTTCATGCTCATACTAATATGTCGACCATGGATGCACTACCCGAGGTAGAAGAGATCGTTGCGACAGCTGCTAAGTGGGGACACAAGGCAGTTGCCATCACGGACCATGGGAATGTCCAGTCCTTCCCACACGGCTATAAGGCGGCCAAGAAAGCGGGAATTCAGCTAATCTATGGAATGGAAGCTAATATCGTGGAGGACCGTGTCCCTATCGTCTATAACGAAGTGGGGATGGACTTGTCAGAAGCGACCTACGTGGTTTTTGACGTGGAAACGACAGGACTTTCAGCTATCTATAATGATTTGATTCAGGTTGCGGCTTCTAAGATGTACAAGGGGAATATCATTGCTGAATTTGATGAATTTATCAATCCAGGGCATTCCTTGTCAGCCTTTACTACTGAGTTGACTGGAATTACAGATGACCATGTCAAAAATGCCAAACCACTGGAACAAGTTTTGCAAGAATTCCAAGAATTCTGCAAGGATACGGTCCTAGTTGCCCACAATGCAACCTTTGACGTTGGCTTTATGAATGCCAATTATGAGCGTCATGGTCTGCCAAAGATTAGTCAGCCAGTTATTGATACACTTGAGTTTGCTCGAAATCTCTATCCTGAGTATAAACGTCATGGTTTGGGGCCTTTGACCAAGCGTTTTGGTGTGGCCTTAGAACATCACCACATGGCCAACTACGATGCGGAAGCTACTGGTCGTCTGCTCTTCATCTTTATCAAAGAGGTAGCAGAAAAACATGGTGTGACCGATCTAGTTAGACTTAATATTGATTTGATTAGTCCAGATTCTTATAAAAAAGCTCGGATCAAGCATGCGACTATTTATGTCAAGAATCAGGTAGGTCTAAAAAATATCTTTAAGTTGGTTTCTTTGTCCAATACCAAGTATTTTGAAGGGGTGCCACGAATTCCGAGAACAGTTTTAGATGCCCATCGGGAAGGATTGATTCTGGGGTCGGCTTGTTCAGAAGGTGAAGTTTTTGATGCGGTTGTTTCCCAAGGTGTGGATGCGGCGGTTGAGGTGGCCAAGTATTATGACTTTATCGAGGTCATGCCACCAGCTATCTATGCTCCCTTGATTGCCAAGGAGCAGGTCAAGGATATGGAAGAACTCCAGACCATTATCAAGAGTTTGATAGAGGTGGGAGACCGTCTTGGCAAGCCCGTTTTGGCTACGGGAAATGTCCACTATATCGAACCAGAAGAAGAGATTTACCGTGAAATTATCGTCCGTAGTTTGGGACAGGGGGCGATGATTAACCGAACTATCGGTCATGGGGAACATGCTCAACCAGCTCCTCTGCCAAAAGCCCATTTTAGAACGACTAATGAGATGTTGGATGAATTTGCCTTCTTGGGAGAGGAACTAGCTCGCAAATTGGTTATTGAAAACACCAATGCCTTGACAGAAATCTTTGAACCCGTTGAGGTTGTTAAGGGTGACTTGTACACGCCTTTCATCGACAAAGCTGAAGAAACGGTCGCTGAGCTGACCTATAAGAAAGCTTTTGAGATTTATGGAAATCCGTTGCCAGATATCGTTGATTTGCGGATTGAAAAAGAATTAACTTCTATTCTGGGGAATGGATTTGCTGTGATTTATCTGGCTTCGCAGATGCTAGTGCAACGTTCCAATGAACGGGGTTACTTGGTTGGTTCCCGTGGATCTGTTGGTTCCAGTTTTGTTGCGACCATGATTGGGATTACGGAGGTTAATCCTCTCTCTCCTCACTATGTCTGTGGTCAGTGTCAATACAGCGAGTTTATCACCGATGGTTCTTATGGTTCAGGATTTGATATGCCCAATAAGGATTGTCCAAACTGTGGTCACAAACTCAGCAAAAATGGGCAGGATATTCCGTTTGAGACCTTCCTTGGTTTTGATGGGGATAAGGTTCCCGATATTGACTTGAACTTTTCGGGAGAGGATCAGCCTAGCGCCCACTTGGATGTGCGTGATATCTTTGGTGAGGAATATGCCTT
>CAUQTL010000123.1:0-2987 GCA_963521035.1 uncultured Streptococcus sp. | reverse complement strand
AACTAGGACGCACTAGCTCACAACGTAAAGCAATGCTTCGCGATTTGACTACTGATTTGCTGATCAACGAATCAATCGTGACAACTGAAGCTCGTGCTAAAGAAATCCGTAAAACTGTTGAAAAAATGATTACTCTAGGTAAACGTGGTGATTTGCATGCACGTCGTCAAGCAGCTGCTTTCGTACGTAATGAAATCGCATCTGAAAACTATGATGAAGCAACTGATAAGTACACTTCTACTACAGCACTTCAAAAATTGTTCTCAGAAATCGCACCTCGTTATGCTGAACGTAACGGTGGATACACTCGTATCCTTAAAACTGAACCACGTCGTGGTGATGCAGCGCCAATGGCGATCATCGAATTAGTATAAAATCATCAATTTTGTTGAGTGTTATGATGATGGAGTCTTGTGCTCTTAGTCTAGCTCTGGTCTACCGCTAGGATTTCGGTCCTAGCGGGAACACTCATCATAAGTTGGGATAGTAGACGCTTGTTTACGAAATTGTTTTTTTCTTAAGAACAACTTCGTAAGCAGGCGTTTTTGAGTATTTTAGTTGGAATTATGCTATACTATTTGAAAAGAATCCTGTTTAATGTTCAGGTTTCCTATTAAAAGAAGAATTGGAGTTTGCTTATGAAAGCGATTATAACTGTTGTTGGTAAAGATAAATCTGGAATTGTTGCAGGTGTTTCTTTTAAAATTGCAGAATTGGGTTTGAATATTGATGATATCTCTCAAACTGTTTTGGATGAATATTTCACGATGATGGCTGTCGTCTCTAGCAATGAAAAGCAAGATTTCACCTATCTTCGTAATGAGTTTGAAACCTTTGGTCAAACTTTGAATGTGAAGATTAATATTCAGAGTGCAGCGATTTTCGAAGCTATGTATAATATCTAGGAGGTTATCATGGATATTAGACAAGTTACTGAAACCATCTCCATGATTGAGGAGCAAAATTTCGATATTAGAACCATTACCATGGGGATTTCCCTTTTGGACTGTATCGATCCAGATATTAATCGTGCTGCGGAGAAAATTTATCAAAAGATTACGACCAAGGCGGCTAATTTAGTGGCTGTTGGCGATGAAATTGCAGCTGAGTTGGGAATTCCTATCGTTAATAAGCGTGTATCGGTGACTCCTATTTCTCTGATTGGAGCAGCGACAGATGCCGCAGACTATGTAGTTTTGGCAAAAGCGCTTGATAAGGCTGCGAAAGAGATTGGAGTGGACTTTATTGGTGGTTTCTCTGCCTTGGTACAAAAGGGGTACCAAAAGGGAGATGAGATTCTCATCAATTCTATTCCTCGCGCTTTGGCTGAAACGCATAAGGTTTGCTCGTCAGTCAATATCGGCTCAACCAAGTCTGGCATCAATATGACGGCTGTCGCAGATATGGGACGAGTTATCAAGGAAACGGCAACTTTATCTGATATGGGGGCAGCTAAGTTGGTTGTATTCGCTAATGCTGTTGAGGACAATCCGTTTATGGCTGGTGCCTTCCATGGTGTTGGGGAGGCAGATGTTATCATCAATGTCGGAGTTTCTGGTCCTGGTGTGGTGAAACGTGCCTTGGAAAAAGTTCGTGGACAGAGCTTTGATGTAGTAGCCGAAACAGTTAAGAAGACTGCCTTCAAGATCACTCGTATCGGTCAATTGGTTGGTCAAATGGCCAGTGAGAGACTCGGTGTGGAGTTTGGTATTGTGGACTTGAGTTTGGCGCCAACTCCTGCTGTTGGAGATTCTGTTGCACGTGTCCTTGAAGAAATGGGGCTAGAAACAGTTGGTACGCATGGGACGACGGCTGCCTTGGCTCTCTTGAATGACCAAGTTAAGAAGGGCGGAGTCATGGCCTGCAACCAAGTTGGTGGTTTGTCTGGTGCCTTTATCCCTGTTTCAGAAGATGAAGGAATGATTGCTGCAGTGCAAAATGGCTCTCTTAATCTGGAAAAACTAGAAGCTATGACGGCTATCTGTTCTGTTGGTTTGGATATGATTGCCATTCCGGAGGATACACCTGCTGAAACCATTGCGGCTATGATTGCAGACGAAGCTGCAATTGGTGTCATTAACATGAAAACTACGGCTGTTCGTATTATTCCAAAAGGAAAAGAAGGCGATATGATTGAGTTTGGTGGCCTATTAGGTACTGCACCTGTTATGAAGGTCAATGGGGCTTCGTCTGTCGATTTCATCTCTCGCGGTGGACAAATTCCAGCACCAATTCATAGTTTTAAAAATTAAGAAAATAGGAGAAATTTTAAGTTCTATTTAAGGTTGGCTGTGTATACTATAATCATTAAATAAAGACCTCCTAATATTATTTGAAACAGATAACACTGATTTAGTTTGAATTTGATTTTCATCTAATATCTTTATTTAATAGAACTCCTAAACTTTTTCATAATAATCTCCTGCAAAAGTCGCCTGTATGGGTGGCTTTTGTTTTATCATCCATGATATAATAGAAGCAAACGGAGGACGGAAAATGGTAAAAGTACGATTGTATTTGGTACGTCATGGCAAGACCATGTTTAACACGATTGGTCGCGCGCAAGGTTGGAGCGATACTCCCTTAACAGCTGAAGGTGAGCGAGGGATTCAAGAATTAGGAATCGGTTTGAGAGAATCTGGTTTGCAGTTTGAGCGCGCTTATTCCAGTGATTCTGGCCGCACCATTCAGACAATGGGAATCATTCTTGAAGAACTTGGCCTGCAGGAGAAAATCCCTTATCGCATGGACAAGCGTATCAGAGAATGGTGTTTTGGTAGCTTTGATGGAGCCTACGATGGTGATCTTTTCATGGGCATTATTCCTCGTATCTTTAATGTGGACCATGTTCACCAATTGTCTTATGCTGAACTGGCTGAGGGCTTGGTAGAGGTTGATACAGCTGGTTGGGCTGAAGGCTGGGAAAAACTCAGTGGCCGAATCAAGGAAGGTTTTGAAGCGATTGCCAAAGAAATGGAAGAACAAGG
>CAUQTL010000122.1:0-2989 GCA_963521035.1 uncultured Streptococcus sp. | reverse complement strand
TTATTTGATATAGAGTTCTTGATTTTTTAGGACAATTTCACGGACACTTGCAAACTTCTTAAGTTTTTTGAGTTCTTCAGGATGGGTTACGAGAGTGATAACATAACCTTCCTTGCCCATACGGCCAGTACGGCCAGCACGGTGAGTGTAGGTCTCGCTATCTCTAGGAACATCAAAGTTTACTACACATTCTAGGCTATCGATATCAATTCCACGTGCCAGAAGGTCTGTTGCAAGAAGCAGGGTTAGTTGCTTGTCTTTAAACTTTTCTAAGATGACTTTTCTAAATTTGACATTGACATCACTAGCGAGGGAAACAGCCAAGATATCCCGATACTGTAGTTTTTCTTCTGCACTTCCAAGGTCAGATAGGCTGTTAAAGAAGACCAGACCTCGGAAATCTTCAACATGAGCTAGTTTTCGTAGCATATCCACTCGGTGACGTTGATCTACCTGCATATAGAAATGTTGGATGTTGTCCAATTTTTGGTCAGAGAGATCAATGGTACGTGTGTTCGGCGCAATCTTTTCTTGGTCAAACTTGGTTGTCGCACTCATATAGACAAGTTGGTGGTCACGAGGTGCGTAGTGAGTAATTTTCTCGACAAAGTGTATCTGAGAATCATCGAGCAATTGGTCAAATTCATCCAGGATGATGGTTTCCACATTCATCATCTTGATTTTTTTCAGTTTAATGAGTTCAAAGATACGGCCTGGTGTTCCGATGAGAATTTCCGGTCCTTTTTTGAGGCGCTCAATCTGACGTTTCTGGCTAGAGCCAGATAAAAATAGTTGAGGATTTAATCCGATAGCTTCTGCCCAAGTCTTAGTTACCTCAAAAATCTGTCCTGCAAGTTCAGTATTAGGTGCCAGAATAAGTAATTGTTGGGCTTTTTTCTTTTGTAGTCTGAGAAGACTTGGTAGAAGGTAAGCTAGGGTCTTACCAGTTCCTGTTGGGCTCACTCCTAGGAGATTTTCTCCAGCAAGAAGGGGCTCAAATAGTTGAGTTTGAATGGGGGTGAATTCTTGGAAACCGAGTTGGTCACTCAGTTCTTGCCATTCAGTCGGTAGTTTGTTTTTCATTTTTCTGCCTCAAATCTAATGCCAGCAGTCTGGCGCATAGTATATAGTAGCTCATGAACTGAACTTGCATCTTCCAGCCAAGTTTGGTAGAGATTCAGATCTGGTTGCTGGATCATGTGTGCAAATGCAGCAACTTCCTCAGTCATCGTATGAGGAGCCTGTTGGATAGGGAGTTGGACTTGATTGCCTTGATGGTCGGTAAAAATAGCCGAGCGAACATGCTCAATTGAGTTGAGCGTCAGGGTTCCATCTGTCGTATAAATCTCGCAAGGGAGATTGGAAGTGATGTTTTTCCCGGCCTTGATATGAACTTGAAAGTCTGGGTAGAAGAGGATACCATCACCATTTAGGTCAATGCTATTGTTAAGCTGTTGAGCCTGATAGGTTGCATCCTTAGCTTTTCCAAAGAGACGAACGGTAGCGTAGAGGGGATAAATCCCCAGATCCATAAGAGCTCCACCAGCAAAACGGTCTGAGAAGACATTTGGTGTCTGTCCAGCCAACAAATCCGGCATTTTGGAAGAATACTTGGCATAGTTGAAATCTGCTCCCAAAATTTGTTTGTCTGCTAAAAAGTTTTTGATGATAGTGAAAGCTTTTTCATGGTAATTGCGAGCTGCTTCGTATATAAAACAGTGATTTTTCTCAGCTGTATGTCTCAAATCTAGCCATTCTTGTGGCTGAGTGACAGCTGGCTTTTCAAGAATGACATGTTTACCTGCAGACAATGCAGCTTTTGCCTGAGCAAAATGCAAGGAGTTTGGGCTAGCAATATAGACCACATCAAAGGAGCTCTTGAAGAAGTCTGCTACTTGATCAAAGAGTTGGATATCCTGATAGCGAGAAGCAAAGGTTGCTGCAGTTTCTAGTTTTCTAGAATAGACTGCAACCAGCTTGTATTCTCCACTGGAATGGGCTGCTTCTATGAAGTGGTGGCTGATAGCCCCTGTTCCGATGACAGCTAATTTAAGCATAGTTACTCCTTTTCCGATTTCAAATCCTTCTTTCATTATAACATAGATAGACGGGACTATCCAACAGAGGGTAAAAAATTTCAAATAAGCTACTAGGTCTTTTCCAAAGAAAGTGGTACAATAATGAGATGAGTAAATGAAATGGGAGGGAAAATGAGGTTATTACCTATAAGAAAAATATCACGTCAGTCTAAGAGGCTAGCGCTTTTTTTGACTTTTTGTGCAGGATATGTAGACGCCTATACTTTTATTGTGCGAGGGAACACTCTTGTAGCTGGACAAACTGGGAATGTAGTCTTTCTTTCAGTAGAATTAATTCAAAATAATGTTTCAGATGTTAGGGACAAGGTTCTCACCTTGCTAGCTTTTATGATGGGGGTCTTTTTACTAACTGTTTATAAGGAAAAATTGCGAATTGTGAAAAAACCAATTTTGTCACTGATTCCTTTGGCAATCTTATCAATCATTATTGGTTTTGTGCCGCAGACTGTAGATAATATCTATCTAGTGCCACCCTTGGCCTTCTGTATGGGACTGGTGACAACTGCTTTTGGAGAAGTGTCGGGTATTGCTTATAATAATGCCTTTATGACAGGGAATATTAAACGGACCATGCTGGCTTTTGGAGATTATTTCCGGACCAAGCACACTCCTTTTTTGCGTGAAGGGTTTATATTTGTTAGCCTTCTTAGTAGTTTTGTTCTTGGCGTTGTCTTTTCAGCCTATTTGACGATTTTCTATCATGAAAAGACTATTCTTGGTGTTCCTATTATGATGAGCATTTTTTACCTCAGCATGCTTTTTGCCAAGTTGCAGAAAAAAGTAAAAGAAAAAGCTTCATTTTAGGTGTTATTACTTGTAAGAAAACAGGAGATATGCTATACTTGAAGAGTTGACTATGCACGTTCCTGTGCAACCGCACGAACATCGTT
>CAUQTL010000121.1:0-2992 GCA_963521035.1 uncultured Streptococcus sp. | reverse complement strand
CCGCTTGTTTATCAGAGCTATCTCCAGTAGTGTCTTTACCAGACGAACACGCGCCTAGAACAAGGACAGATGCTGCAAGAAAAATTAGTTTACTGTATTTCATTGTCATAATATCAACCTTCTGAAACTTCAAGATTATAGATTACAAAAGAATCCCCGCTAGGTTTCAAGTAATAAGTCTTATTTTTACGATTTACACTATTTGGAGTGTTATCGGTATAGTGGACCGTATAGTCCTCATATGTTGTCACGATATAGGAACCATTTTCTTCCTTGATTTCGCGGATATCCAAAGCTCCTGGCTCATAATAGTTAATTTTTGCTTTCTTAACACCACCACCAGTGGTCCACTCAACCATTTCTCGATATACTGCACTAGAGGTATCGTAGTATTGAGAATAGTTGTTGCTCCTGTTAGAAACAGAGCTGAAAACAGCACTGCGGTAGTCATTAAGGAAAGTAGAGACTTTTGCTTTTTGAGCCTCAACCTTTTTCGCTTCTTCGTTCTTTTCTCTAATCTTAGAGAGCACTTCCTTAGGAAGAGATAATTTCACATTAGTGGTATCATCTTCCACAATCACTGTCTCTTTATTGGTAGTAAAGGTAGTATCAGAGATAGTAAACTTAGCATAAATTTCAAGTTCTTGATAAGGAACAAGCTGCAACTCAGGGGTCAAACTGCTACCACTTTCTTTACCATTAACAACTATTTTAATATCTGTTGCTTTTGAAGTTTCAGAAGGCATCGTAATTTTTAGCTGTTTCTTTTCAGACTTGAGATCCAGTTTGATTTCATTATCCTTAGCCGTAGCTAAATCAAGCTGAACCTTACTCTCTACATCTCCAACATCCGTTTTACCTTTAAGAGTAAAGTCTTGTTTGATGAAGTGATATTCACCCAATTCAGTGTCTGTATTCTTCTTAAGAGTAATAGTTTTTTTCTCACCAGGTTTAATGGTAGCATTATCCAAATTTGTATTGACTTTAACTTTGACTGGATAGGAAACCATCTGATATTCCTGGAAAATACCAAATTTCTTACTCTTTTCAGTAACACCTAAAATCTTATTATTGTTGTCATCAATATAAGCAGATTTGCCATTTGACTCAACAATGTTATCTAGCTCAGTTTCGAGATTAATCTCCTGACTCTCTAGGTGCTCAACTAAAGCTCTTGCTTCAGCACGTGTCCACTTATCGGATTGAGTAGAGAGAAGACTTGCCACTTCATCAAAGTCTTTACTAGAGACTGCTTTGGCAAAATGGTCTGTGACCACTTTGACTCCGGTTATAGAGTTTAGATAGAAGAAAGCTCCAATCAAAGCGGCAACTAGAAGGGTTGGCCCTCCAATCATGATCGCTTGCTTCTTTGATATTCTCTTTTTAGCCTTTTTTACTGGTTTCTGTGGTAATTGCGAGTCGAGCAGTTCAGATCGAATAGGCAAGTTAGAGAATCCTTGACTCTTAGCCTCCGCAAATTCTTCTTTGGTAGGTTTTCGACCAATATTATTTTCAAAAGCTTGCAGCCAATTCTTACGAAGTTCTTCATATTGACTAGATTCAAATGAGCTTTGCTTCTCATCTTGGGAAGATGGTTGAACCGATTCTTCTGTGACAGAATCTTCAGAAGGTGTCTCCTGAACAATATCTTGATTATCAGAAGCTTCATCAGTAGTATTTTCTACTGACGAAGTATCTGTGCTTGCTTCCTCTGCTTCGCCTGCAATCTCCTTAATCTTTTTTGGATCAAAGTTAGATTGTTTGCCGGCTTGAAACTCACTTGCAGTTGGTTTTCGACCAATTACTTTTTCAAAGAGATCAACCCATTTTTCTTTTGTTGCCATAAATCTCCTCCAATTATTACATCATTGCGATACTAGCTAGTAGAGAAAAAGCGATGAAAGAGAAGATAATTGTAATCACACCATTGATAAGAATGGCCAATAGATATTTATAAAAAGGATCCATAGAGTTGTTTGTCTTAGAATAAATCAAAGCAAAGGTCGCTCCAACTCCAATCAACAAAAGACCAATCCATGTGAAGAACAAAGATAAATGAATAATACCCAACAGAGCAAACAGAGCTGAAACAGCAATAAATGGAAGAACAATAGCATACAGTCGGCCGTACCAATCAAAAGCCTTATTAAAGGTAAAACTTCTATCTTGGTAGACCAAACGCTTCACAACAAAACCACCTAAAATAATAGAAAAAAGGAAGAGAGCCGCTGCTATCAGGGAAACAAAGAAGACTTTGAAATTAAGAGACGGAACAAAGTCATACAAACTATAACTGTATACCCTAAACATATTGATGATACTGTATACGTTGGAGTTTGCAACAATAGCAAAAAAGAACACTGTCAAACCTAGAGATAGGTAGCCATTCACCTTACTGCTCTCAACTTCAGATGTCGGTGATTTCCAAGCTGAAACAAGCCAAGTCCAGAAACCTTTCATTGTTTTAGAAAACTCGTTGGGCTGAGGAGGTTGTTGACTGTAATAAGCCTGCGGTCCTTGTTGAGGTACTTGTGAATTGAACTGTCCTTGCTGTGGGTTGTTCTGATAAGCTTGCGGACCAGAAGACTGAGGCTGTCCAGCAAAGGGGTTCGCTTGCTGAAATCCTTGTTGCTGATAAGCTTGTCCCTGATTAGCAAATTGATTTGGATTTGCTTGTTGCTGAGGAACTTCTTGATATTGTTGAGAAGCCTGCTGAGCAAAAGGCTGTTGGAAGTTTTGTGGCTGTTCAAAGCTTGATGAAGCTGGGCTAGCTTGACTAGGCGTTCGCTCCGCACTTACCTGTTCAGCCTCAACAAATTCTCCAGCAGCCAAAGCTTGAGCAATTTCTTCCTCTGTAGCCGAGCGTCCATTAACGGCTTCAAAATATTCAAGCCAATCTTCTTTTGACATAGATATTCTCCTATCCTTAAATTATTATACTACTATAGTATACAAAAAAAGGGCCGGAAATTCAATCTATTCCGGCATTTGC
>CAUQTL010000120.1:0-3084 GCA_963521035.1 uncultured Streptococcus sp. | reverse complement strand
CGAAAGAAATCCGTAATCATGATCAAGGACCTTGCGGAAATTGGGAATATTAGTGTGAACTTAGCGGGCTTCTCTACTTCAGGAAAATATATTCAACAAAATTTTTCTAATTTAGATAACGGTACAAATACTATTATAGCCACCATAACTAAACGTGAAAATTTAAACCCGGATGGTGTTACAAATCCAGGGGATGGACTTCGCTATGGGATGATTAGTCTGCAGTCTCAACCAGCTCAGCTTAAATATATAGTTCTATTGACAGATGGCATACCTAATGCTTATTTAGTAGATTCAAGGGCCTTGTACGCTGGCAATAGAGTAGATCTTAGCCAGGGAGCTGGTCGTGTAACTTTTAACAATCCTATTTATGATCTGTCCCCAACTTTAGGGTATGAGTACAGTCGTCTGGGCTATGATTTGTATTCTAGAGATTCCATAACGCGTGAAAACTCTATTGCTTATGCTGGAGAAGTGTCTAAAAAATTTGGCCTTGGTATTAAGCGGGTCAATGTGATTGGTTTTTCTGGTGTGGACCATGAAATCGCTTATGGTCAAAGCTTGACAGATAGGATTGGCGAGGGTGGTATGGAGACTAAATATGTATCAGCTACGAATGAAGAAGCTTTGCAAAAGACCTTTTCTGACATTAAAAAGCAAATTCAACAGGATTTGTGGTTTGTATCAGGGCCGTAGAAGGGAGCAGAGATGAAAAGATTAAAGAGACACAGAGGGATTACACTGGTCGAAGTCTTGGTTTCTCTGATTCTGATTGGAGTTATTGCGGCAGGGTTCTTGACCTTCTTTTCTGGGAGTTTTAATAATATTCTCCGTCAGCGAAGTCAGAATGCTATCAACTTTGATATTCAGGAGTCTTTCGAGAAACAACTGGCTGAAAGCAAGAAACACGAAGGTACAGGAACAGATATTGAAACCTTTACTTACCAAATCGGTAATGGAACCAAGCAGAGTATTGATGTAAAAGGTACAAATCTGTCTTATAATGATAGAATCAAAAAAATCCATCTTTTTGCTGCTAATGCAATCGAAACCCCGCTGGGACTTCCTGATATGAAGGTTACTATCCCTAGTGGGAAAAGGTATTATTATGCTGGTATGGGGATAACGACTCCCGGCGGCAAAGTAGATATAGCTGATAGTAAGAAAAAGAGTAAAACTAGGATTTACACAGAATCTGGATGGTTTCTAAGTGATCGTGCTATAGGACAAGGGGTGTCTGGCATTGTCCCAGTGGGAACGATAGGCCAAAAAGGTGACGGCACTATATCTCAGACGCTTTTTCCAGAAATGCCGACAGATTTTAAACAATTATCAAAGTTAGAAACCGGGATACATATTACAGATGATATGAGAGGGAAGTACCTGACTTTTGCTGCTCGAGCCATTAACTCTTATGGACGGGTAGGAAATTATCAGGAAGCAGACCGTATCTGGATTATGGGTCTGCCAGTTACACAGAACGTGCGTCTTCATACAGATGCCGACTTGGCTCTGCTTAAGAATGGAAATACTACCTCGCTTATACCAACGGATAATCAGTTACATACTAATACAGAAGTAAGAGATTATTTTAATGATGTTGTTTATGGTGCGACTATCCCTGTTCTGAATTATAAAGAGCCTGCAATTAACCAGACTCGACAGTTAATAGCACTTGATGGCCGTACGATGCAGTTTAGTAATCATAATTTTAATAATGGCTATACGACTTCTGTATTGATTGGGAATCGTCAGCAGACCGGACCGCTTCTAACCTATAAACTAGATGATACACTAACTTGGGGGATCAATCTGGAAAACGATGGTAGAATTGCTATTAAAACAGTAGATACAACTACAGCTAATAACGGTGGTCAGGAATATATACAAAATGTTAAGTTAGACTATAGTAATGATAATTCTATACAAGTGCGTAGTGCTGCGAAGAATGGCTCTTTAGGGATTGAAATTTTTATCAATGGACAATCAGTCTATAATAAAACAGTTTCGCTGACCAGAAACAGAACGACGCATAATATTAGTAGTGGTCAGATTATCTTTGGTGGCAATACTTATATTAATGAGTTTGCAGTTTATACTGAAAGTCTGAATAACAGCAATATACAAAAACTTGCTGAATACTTCCGCGATAAGTATAAGGCGAGCCAATAGGGAAATAGTTTTTAGGAAAAATAAGGGAGATTAGGAGATTATGGCAAAAAATATGTTTTCGTCCAAGGGGCGCAGAAGAGCTCTGGACGAAGAAGATAATGAGAAAAAAGGCTCATTTTTAGGAAAATTAAATAAACCGCTCTTCTCATCAAAAGGGAAACATAAAGAACACTTATCTATTCAAGGAGTTCAAATCAAGTCAGATCGTCAAGAAGACTTTGACGATGAGGAAAAGTCAACGGCAAAAGGGAGCTTCTTAACCAAGCTCAACAAGCCGCTCTTTTCTAAGAATAGTGGCAGTGATGATATGCCTGCTAAGTCTGGAAATCGTTCGCTCTTTGCTAAGAAAGGCAGTGGTGCGGCGAGCCAACCGGTCACTAGAATGCATGCACCTTACACTATGTTTGGTAAACCAATCAAGGGCAATCTGATGGCCATTGACTTCACTGACGAATCAGTCTATCTGGTTGTTGCTAGACAGAAGCGCAATGAGCTGGAGATTATCAAGATGGCATCTGCCAATCTGCCAGAAGGTGTTGTACTCAATAGTGAGATTATCGACCCAATTACTCTCAAAAACATTATCAGCGACCTGATGGAGCAGCATGCTATCACTGCTAAGTATGCTTTCTTTGCTCTGGGCAATACCAATATCATCGCCCGTTCGGTTGATGTGGCAGCTAGTGTGCAGAATGATGAGGATATTGAGGGCTTGGTATCTTACGAGCTCCAGCAATACCTGGATATTGATCCGACTTCTTATGTTATTCAATTCCAAGAGCAGGAGTCTAATTCAGCTTTTCCGCTTGATGAAGATACTCGCTCACTCATGGTCTATGCTGTGCCAAAAGGCGTGGTAGAGCAATATCTGGGCTTGGCTGAGAATTTGAAGCTGACACCTTATGTCTTTGA
>CAUQTL010000119.1:0-3116 GCA_963521035.1 uncultured Streptococcus sp. | reverse complement strand
GCAAGACCTGCTAGTTCTGGATTGAGGGTCAATCCCAGTCCTACAAAGACTCCAGCAGCAATTGGAAGCCCAAGGATATTGTAGATAGAGGCCCAGAAGAGATTGAGTAATATCCTGCGGAAGGTTTTTTGACTCATGTCAAAGGCGCGCACAACGCCAAGTAAATCATTTTGCGTGAGCACGATGCCACCGGACTCGATCGCAATATCCGTTCCAGATCCCATAGCGATCCCCACATCCGCGATCGAGAGAGCTGGAGCATCATTGATCCCATCTCCAACAAAGGCGACCTTGCTAGCTTCTTGCAGTTTTTGGATGGCGCTAGCTTTTTCTTGAGGAAGGACATCAGCAATGACGGTGTCAATTCCCACTTGCTTAGCAATAGCTTGGGCCACCCGTTCATTATCCCCCGTTAACATGACCGTTTTCAAGCCCCGTTCTTTGAGCTTTTTGATCGCTTCTTTTGAGCTGGCCTTCGGAGCATCTTGAATGGCAATCAAGCCAATCACTTGCCCATCCACAGACAAACTGATCACTGTTTTGGCCTGCTCTTGCAACTCTACCATCCGTTTTTCAAGCTCCGGATCCATCGCTGTCCCGTCATGAAGTTTGCCATTTCCCAAGGTCACCAACTGCTGGTCGATCTGACCTTGGACCCCTTTTCCTTCAATCGCTTGGAAGTTTTCCACAGGGAATAACACCAAACCTTTTTCTTCTGCTTGGGATAACACCGCTTGGGCTAGTGGATGTTCTGAAAAAGTTTCAAGACTAGCAGCCAGTGTCAAGACACGCGCTTCATCTCCTACAACATCGGTTACAAGTGGTTGGCCAATGGTAATAGTCCCTGTCTTATCAAACACAACGGTTTGAATCTTTTGCACTTCTTGAAGAACCGTTCCATTTTTAATCAGAACCCCCATCTTGGCACTACGGCCGGTTCCGACCATCAGGGCTGTTGGGGTTGCTAAACCAAGGGCACAAGGACAGGCAATAATGAGGACAGAGACTGCATAGAGCATGGCCTCTTGAAGCGACGCGCCCAGAAGCACGGACCAAACCCAGAAAGTCGCAATGGCCAAAATCGTCACCACTGGAACAAAGATACCTGAAATCTTATCCGTCAAATCTTGAATAGGAGCACGACTGGATTGGGCCATTTTGACAAAGTCCACAATTTGAGATAAGAGGGTCTCACTACCGACTTTTTCAGCCTTAAAGAGAATGGTCCCATTGCTGTTGATAGTGGAGCCGATAACTGCATCACCAACTGATTTTTCCACAGGCAAGCTTTCACCTGTCACCATCGACTCATCAATGGTCGTACTTCCTTCTACAATCGTCCCATCAACCGCAATCTTTTCCCCAGGACGGACCCGAATCAAGTCATCAATTTGGATATCTTCTGCCGCCACCTCGACATAGTTCCCATCACGGAGAACTTGAGCCGTTTTTGCCTGCAAATCCAACAACTTTTCCACAGCCTCGGAGGCATTGTTACGCATCCGTTCTTCAAAGATTTGCCCTAAGAGGATAAAGAAGATGATAAAACCCGCAGCCTCAAAGTATACTGGCTGACCAGTAAAAAGGGCAAATACACTATAGACATAGGCTACCAGGGTTCCAAGAGCTACCAAGGTATCCATATTGGAATGGTGCTTCTTAAATGAGGCCCAGGCACTCTTGATAAAAGGAACTCCTGCTACCAACATGATCGGCGTTGTCGCTAGAAAAGTCCCCCAGCGACTGACTGTATGGGATACAAATCCTGCCATCATCCCGATCATCAAGATCAATAAAGGAAGGGTAAAGATACTAGTAATCCAAAAGCGATCCCGTAAACTTAAGACACGACGGCGTTTTTCCACAACCGTGTAGGAACCCTTTTGCATCTTCATTCCACATGAAAACTCGAAGTCCCCTGTTTCTGTCGGGGTAAAGGATATCACCTTATCCACACCGACTTCCAAAGGCTCTAAAATCCCCTGATCTTCAAACAAAATTTCCTTGTAACAGCCGGAAGGATTGACCCGATGGAAGGTGATTTCAGCAGGGATCCCTTTTTGAAGTTGAAACTCCTTTGGACTATAGCCTTTTTCTGCTGTAATACGGATCTTTTGCACTCCGTTTTCCACAACTGCTTTTTGTTTTTCTACCATACCTACTCCTTTATTCCACAATCATGTGACCATGCATCATGTTCATTCCACATGAATACCCATATTCGCCCGCTTTTTCTGGCGTAATTTCAATGACATGTTTTTCACCTAAAGGCAAATCTTCATGAACGCCAAAATCTGGAAAGATCACTTGAGCCAGACATGAAGATGGATCCTTGCGATTAAAGATGATCCGGGCTGGAACATTCTTTTTCAGGACAATGGTTTCAGGCGAATAGCCCCCCATGACTTCGACTTCAATTTCTTGATAACCTGATTTCTGACGAGCGTGGCCGCTTACCTTTTCATGCTCTGCAAAGAACCACCAAGCAATAAAAGCAACCACAAGTAAACAAACAATACTAATCAACAATCCAAACATGGAATTTCCTTCTTTCTATTACATACAATTGCAAGGGACTGTTTCGACAGCCTCTGCTTTCTTTTCTTCCAGGACCTGCTGCAGCTGATTAAGATCTGCAAGCGTAAAGTCACTCTCCTGAATCAAGTTTTCAAGCACCTGGACAATTCTTTTTGAGCAAACCTTGTCTTTCACCTCCTCAACCACCAAGTCTAAACTCTGGTCCTGCTTCAACAAAGCCGAGTAAACAAAGGCTTTGCCTGATTTTTCTCTAGTCAAACATCCTTTCTCCACCAAGCGGGTCAAGAGAGTCTTGACCGTCGACTTCGACCAGTCAAAGCGCTCGGACAAGACGGCGATCAAATCCGTGCTGGTCTGCTTGCCTTCCATCCAGATAATCTTCATGATGCGCCATTCCGCATTGGAAATTTGCATGACCTCTCCTTTCTAAATCTACATTTGTAAATCTTATAATCCTATTTTACCTCTAAGATTTACATTTGTCAACCAAAAGTTTTTAAAAAAAATCTTCCTTTGAAGATTTGTCTGGTTGGGCTTTTTTCGCTCCCTATTTTTATCTCTATAACGTCTCCTGCAAA
>CAUQTL010000118.1:0-3118 GCA_963521035.1 uncultured Streptococcus sp. | reverse complement strand
AAGAACAATTTATGTTATAATGTTGTAAAATTTGTCATTGTTTTTCAATGTTTTCGCAATATGACAAATCAATGAAATTTATAAGGAGAAAACCATGTCAGATAAAGATGGTCAAGGTCAAGTGCAAGGGGCTTGGCAAGAAAATCAAACTAGCAGCCAGCCATTGCAAGGGAATTTCCAGCAGATTCAGCCGCAAGGATTGCCTGATAAGAAGGGTAATATCGGAAAAGTCATAGGACTTTCAATTTTTGCTCTCATAATTGGTCTTTTGATTGGCAGCGGTTCAGCTTATTTTATCGGCAAGCAGGCGCAGACAAATAAGGATATACAAAGGATTAAGCGTCTGAGTAAGGCTCAGGAAGAAGCCAAAGACAAGAGTGACAGCTTTACTACAGACGGGCAGTCGGTTCAGTTTAATTGGACATTGAAAGACTTGGGACGGTTGAGCTATACAAATGATGAAGGATTAGGCCTGACGGCTGATCAAATCGTTGAAACTTATGGCTTGGCTAGTTCAGCAGAATATGATCGTAATCGTCTGTTACTCCGATGGGGCCCTTCTGTCAGGGACAAGGAGCAAAATATTTCTTTTCAATTTGATAAAGTTGACCAGAACTACTATCTGAGGCAAGTGGTAGTTGGAGATTCTTTTAAAGAATATAGAAAAGGGAAGGAAACGACAGATTGGAGCGTATTATCTCCCAAAGACCTTGAACGTTTGAAAAAAGGAGACAAGGAAACGGGTGAAGGAGGAACAGCTTTATCAGAGGTCCTGAAGAAGCATCCTGTTCCGTCAGAAATTGTCATCACAACCGAACGTGACGTAGATAATAAGATTATCTCCAACCGTCTGATTGCTGAGGTGACTTATAAAACAGAAGATGGTTATGAATACCTATTGTTTGTAGGCCAGCCAGATGGAAATTTCTTATATATAAAGTCAGAGGAAATGTAAGTTTTTAGTTATTTAGTTTATCTTTTGTAACTGACTGCTTTCAAAGCATTTCGTTATTAAAAGAGAACTGATAAGACTATTGGAAATAAACAAGAAAGAGGAAAGAAGATTGACAGAACAGCAAACACAGCATTCTTTTGAGCCTTCAAGGAATGCTCAGTCGCAAGAGGAATTCCCGCATCATTTTCAACCTCAGCAGGGCCATGTTTCAAGTCCGCAGGGACCAACCCCACCTTTGGCCAAGAATAAATCTTGGAAAGGAATCCTGATAGGCGGAGCCTTGCTCTCTCTTGGTCTTGGACTAATCGGAGGGGGAATCTGGGGCTATGGAATGGGAGTAGCGGATGTCATCAAAGGTGAATATCCTGTGCTCCATCCTTTGGCAGATGCTAGGGAATCAAAGAGAGATCAATCAGATCAGTACATTGACCCCGATACTACTGAGTTCAAGTGGGACATTGATAGTTTGTCAGAGTTACGGTTCAATACTATTCAGACAGATACGAATGGTACTTCTGTGGAAGATATTCTTGATAAATATGGCAAGGCTTTAAAAGAAGAAATCTCTCGTGACAGCCTTGATTTAGAGTGGGGAACGCTTCAAGATTCTGATGATGAGGAGGACTGGCCAGTTTATTATACAGATCAAACTGCTTCTCTGGATTTTGAGAAGAAAAAAGATGGTTTCTATCTGAATAGCCTTCATATCTATAATATTCGCTTTGAAGGAAGCAAACATAATGCTGAGGACGAAGCGATGGCGGCTGATTACTTTGAAAAATTGAAAAAAGGCGATGCAAAGACTGGTAAAGATGGCATTTCCTATAAGGAAGTTTTTAAGGAATATGGCAGTCCGCGAAGTATCTCTATTCGTGTAGATGAAGATTTCAGTGAGGATACTAGTCAAACCATTATGGAGGCGGCTTATGACGCTCCTAATGATGGTACTTATAGGTTGTTCTTCGTTCAGCAGGAGGACGGAAACTATCTTTTGTCCACTACTGCCAATAAATAAAATAGAACTCAAATAATAAAAGGAGAAACGATGTCAGAACAAAATAAACCGCAGGAACAATCTTTAGAAGGATTAGCTCCATATCCACAGCAAGTCCAGTCATCAGACTCAGGACAATTTGTAGCTAACTCAACAGAGGGGCAGCCTCTTCCAGTAGAAGGGGGCAGTCCTGAAATGCCGAATCCTAATCAAGATTTTGGTGTTCAGCAACCCATTTTTGACGCTCCACAGCAGCAGATGCCTCAGCAGGATAATTGGGGAAATCCCGCTTTTCAAGAAGCAACGTCTCAGGGATTT
Organism: uncultured Streptococcus sp.; assembly: GCA_963521035.1. Classification (GTDB taxonomy): domain Bacteria; phylum Bacillota; class Bacilli; order Lactobacillales; family Streptococcaceae; genus Streptococcus. Next base: position 851 of record CAUQTL010000118.1, on the reverse strand, counting down.
AATCCAGCTGGTCAGAACTTTGCCGGACCACAGCAAGCTGCAAACTTCGCTGGCCAGCCAAGTCCAGAGCCAAAGAAAAATAGTACGGGCAAGCTGATAGGATTTTTAGGAATAGGTCTGGCAGCGGGACTATTGCTAGGAGGTCTTGGCGGCTATTTCCTAAATGATTTTATGAGTGGGGGAAGTGTGCCAAGTCTGTCTCGAAAGGGACATCAAAGCGATGTTGCTTCTTTTGTGGCTCCGTCAAAAGAGGATGTGTATGAATGGGAAGTGAAAGACCTTGAAAAGCTGAGCATTGTTAGTGCGGATGATGAAGGATTGACCCCTGAACAAGTAGTCAAAGATTTTGGCTTGGCCAGCAGTGTGACGTTTCAAGAAGAAGGGCTCTCATTGTCTTGGTTACCTGACTCTAGTTATACCACTCTGACCTTTATGAAACACGAGGATGGCAGCTACCATCTTCAGGGTATGAGTATTATGCCCGGCAGTGATGACTATAATCAAAAGGTATCTAGCCAGATTACAGAGAACTTAAAGACGGGTGATGCGGAAACAGGCGAGGGCGGTTCTTCCTTTAAAGAAGTAATCAAGGAATACCCAGAATATCAACATATTTCAGTTTATGGGGATGGTGAATCAGAGCCGAAGATGCTTGTAAACTATGAAACATCTTCAAATAAGGAAATAACTTTGACTTTTATCCGTCAGGAAAACGGACAGTACCTATTGAGTAATCTTTCTAAATAGAATAAATGAATAGGAGTGCTTATCTTACAAGCTAGAAGCTCTGAACGGTACGCAAAAGATCAAAATGACCATTGATGCCAACAGTGGGAACATTTTGAACGAAA
>CAUQTL010000117.1:0-3159 GCA_963521035.1 uncultured Streptococcus sp. | reverse complement strand
TCATTCAAAATAAAAAGAAAGCTGCAGTTCTTTTAATCCTGTATCAACGATTCATTCTGAAATCGAATAGGAGACATTTCCCAAGTCTACAATTCACTTCATCTCAAATTAATTTTTGTAATTCACCCTTAGTTTATAGATTTTATACTCAACAAAAGTATAAAGCATACAAAACTTCACTTTGAACCAGTATTTATACTATATTCCGTATTAAAAATTCTATTATTGATTTTGTAAAAAACAGTCTTCAAATATCCTGAAATATAGCAAAAAGAGATTGGGTAAAAACTCATTGTCTCTTCTCACTCAAGGACTAAGTTCACTTGAGCAAACTGAATCCGCACTGTCGTTCCTGTACCGACCTCAGACTCGATACGAATCTGGTGACCCAGTTCTTCAGAAATTTTCTTAGATAGATAAAGTCCAAGTCCAGATGACTGCTGGGTTAGACGTCCATTATATCCTGAGAAACCACGTTCAAAGACTCGGAGGACATCACTGTTTTTTATCCCGATTCCCGTATCCTTGATACAGAGTTCCTGGCCTTCCATATAAATCTCCAGACCACCTTCCTTGGTGTACTTGAGACTATTTGAGATAATTTGTTCAATGACCACTAGTAGCCACTTCTTATCCGTCACGATTTCTTTATCAAGGTCATGTAGATTGACATTTAAGCCTTTTTGAATAAAGAAAAGAGCATATTTACGAATTATTTCCTTGACCAAGTCCTCAATTTGAACCTGCTTTAAGACCAAATCATCATGAAAACTTTCTAAACGTAGGTACTGTAAAACTAGATTGGTATAGGAGTCAATCTTGAAAATTTCCTGTTCTAATTGCTGCTTTAATTGGCGGTCAGCTACTTCTGCAACTAAGAGTTGACTGGCTGCAATGGGGGTCTTTATCTGATGGACCCACAAGGTATAGTAATCCAGCAAATCCGTCAGTTTTCTTTCTGAATCTGACCTCTGTTGATAGAGTTCCATCTCACGCGCTTCTAATTTTTCAGCCAAGGCTATTTCCAATGGAGATTTGGCTTCCCTATCCCCATAGAGAAGTTCCTGGCGATAGACCTGCATTTCAACCAATATGTCCCAAGCGAAAAATAAGATGGTTACAAAGCAACACAAGAGGAAAAAGTAGAGAAAGTAAATTCCCAAACTGGCAAATAAAAACTGAAAGAGTAAGACCAGAAACGTCAAAGAAATCAGATAGACAAACAGACGACTACGGGAACGCAGATAGGCTAAAAAAAATTGTTTCCAATCAAGCATGCTTCAGTCCGTACCCTATCCCTTTCTTGGTCTCGATAAATCCTACCAAGCCCTGCTCTTCCAACTTTTTACGCAATCGAGCCACATTAACAGAGAGCGTATTATCATCAATAAAAAAGTCACTGTTCCAAAGTTCCCGCATGAGGTCGTCACGCGCTACAATATTTCCTGCGTGTTCAAACAAAACTCGTAAAATCTGGAATTCGTTCTTGGTCAAATTCAAGACTTGCCCTTGATAATGTAAATCCATTGATTTGGTATTGAGGATAACACCAGCATATTCCAGTAAACTCTCGTCACGCCCAAACTCATAGGAACGACGCAACAAGCCCTGAACTTTGGCTAAAAGAACCTGCTGGTCAAAAGGCTTGGTCACAAAGTCATCCGCGCCCATATTGATTGCCATGACAATATCCATAGCCTGGTCTCTCGAAGACAGAAACATGATGGGAACCTTGGAAATCTTGCGAATCTCCTGACACCAGTGATAGCCATTAAACAAAGGCAGCCCAATATCCATGAGGACCAGATGAGGCTCCGACTGGACAAAAAGACTCAAAACTTCCATAAAGTCTTCTACCAGAACCACTTCAAATCCCCATTCAGAGAGCATTTTCCCGACCTGTTGACGAATAACCTGATCATCTTCTACTAATAAAATCTTGTGCATGCGCTTCTCCTTTTCTATTATTATAACAGATTTTTCCATGCTAGAAGGTCTGAAACTGAATTTGAAATAGCTTGTTTTAGCCAGTAAAAACAGGCAATGCTACTAGCTAATTTGAGAGAAATTTGATAAGATAAATAAAAAGAAAGGAGTTCTTATGACCAATATTTTTGACTATCTGAAAGATGTCGCACACGATTCCTTTTACGACCTTCCTTTAAATGAATTAGACATTCTAACCTTAACAGAAACCACCTACCTCTCCTTTGATAATCTGGTCTCCACAACTCCTATGCGACTTTTAGACCTGGCACCTCAGGTTCCAAGAGAATCTAACATGTTGACCAGCAAAAATCGCCTCCAGCTATTAGATGAACTAGCTCAACACAAACGCTTCAAAAATTGCAAACTCTCCCATTTTATTAATGACATCGACCCTGAGCTGCAAAAACAATTTGCGGCTATGACCTACCGCCTCAATCTCGATACCTATCTGATTGTCTTTCGTGGGACTGATGACAGTATCATTGGCTGGAAGGAAGATTTCCACCTGACCTATATGAAGGAAATTCCTGCTCAAAAGCACGCCCTCCGATATTTAAAGAACTTTTTTGCCCAACATCCTAAGCAAAAGGTCATTCTAGCTGGGCATTCCAAGGGAGGCAATCTAGCCATCTATGCTGCTAGTCAAATTGAGCAAAGCTTGCAAAATCAGATCACAGCAGTTTATACCTTTGATGCGCCTGGTCTCCACACAGAATTGACACAAACCGAGGGCTATCAAAGGATAATGGATAAAACCAAGGTCTTCATTCCACAAGGTTCCATCATCGGTATGATGTTGGAAATTCCGGCCCACCAAATCATCGTGCACAGTACTGCCTTAGCTGGTATCGCCCAGCACGATACCTTTAGTTGGCAGATTGAGGACAAGCACTTCGTCCAACTGGATAAAACCAACAGTGATAGCCAACAAGTTGACACAACCTTCAAAGAATGGGTAGCGACAGTCCCTGACGAAGAACTCCAGCTCTACTTCGATCTCTTCTTTGGCACCATTCTTGATGCTGGTATCACTTCTATCAATGACTTGTCTTCCTTAAAGGTGCTTGAACACATTCATCATCTCTTTGTCCAAGCTCAATCCCTCACTCCAGAAGAAAGGGAAACCATGGGACGCCTCACTCAATTATTGATTGATACCCGTTACCAAGC
>CAUQTL010000116.1:0-3200 GCA_963521035.1 uncultured Streptococcus sp. | reverse complement strand
CTTTGATTTTCATTGAGTATAAACTTCTTTTCAAAAAAAGGATAGGAAGCCCTCTGGTCGAGAGTTTCCCCATCCTATCTTCTATTCTTTATTTTGCTTCGACACGGACACCTTGAGTATCAACCTTCAAGTCATGAAGCTTTCCTTTGAAGGGTTGCTTTTCCAATTCTGCCTTAATCGTTGGCATCTTGTCATGAGAAGCCAAGACCATAACTGTCGGCCCAGCACCAGAGAGGTAGGTTGCATAGGCACCATTTTCTTTGGCTACTTGCTTAATCGTCGCAAATTCTCTCACCAAGTCCTGACGATAGCGCTCGTGGAAGAGGTCTCCCTCGATTGCTTGCCCAGCAGTCGCCATGTCTCCTGCCAACAAGGCCGCAACCGCCACATTGGCGATAGAACTAGCTGCAACAGCTTCCTTATAGGACAATTTCTTAGGTAAGACGCCACGGCTGTCTCGAGTACGCAATTCATAGTTTGGAATATAGGCTAGGAAATCACACTCTGGGAAGTCTGCTACGATAGCAGAGACTTGCCCTTCAACGGAACTTGCAATAACGAGATTACCATAAATAGCTGGAGCCACATTGTCAGGATGCCCTTCAATCTTGGTCGCCAACTGCAATTTTTCATGATCCGACAAGTTTAGCTGACCCAGTTGGTTGGCTAGTTCAATCCCAGCAACGATAACCGAGCTAGAAGAACCCAAACCACGCGCCAAGGGAACATCACTGGTCATTTTCAAGCGTCTTGGTTGCAAGTCTGGTACAATTTGCAAAGCGATTTTGAGCAAGAGATTGCGCTCGTCATGTGGAATCCATTTGCCAATCTGGTGTTCAATCAGCCACTCATCTCGTTCTTCACATACCTCAATTTGAAGATACTTGGTTACAGCTACACCGACCGAGTCAAAACCTGGCCCAATATTGGCACTGGTTGCAGGTACAATAATTTTCATCTTATTCTCCTAGCACCTTGAAGGTATTCAAGAGGTCAAATTCTGAAACCTTCTTCAATTCAGCTGAGACATTTTCAAGCTGGGCTTTATTAATCTTGTGTGTGATGATCACGACACGCGCCTTGTCCCCCTCTTTGCCATCTTGGAGAATTTGCTTGAAGGAAATATCTTGAGCATTGAAGATTTCAGCCAATTTCAAGACCTGACCTTTTGAGTCTGGAGCCAAGATTGAGAAGTAGTAATTAGCTTTGACATCCTCAGGATTTGCCAAGACCAAGTCACGGCTATATTCGTTGAAGTCTTTGCCAATGGTTCCATCATTCAGGCGACGAACGATACGGACAATATCCGCCACAACACTTGTTGCAGTTGGTTTTTGACCAGCACCTGGTCCGTAGTACATAGACTCACCGATACCGATAGATTCTACAAAGACAGCGTTCATTACCCCATTTACACTGGCAAGTGGATGCGCTTTAGGAAGGAAGGTTGGAGTCACTTCTGCAGCAATTCCTGAAGAAGTTTCCTCGATAGAACCAACCAATTTCACTACATAACCCAAGTCTTGGGCTACAGCTACGTCTTCTGGTGTGATGTTACGAATTCCCTTGTGAGCTACATCATCAAAGGCAACCTTCATGCCAAAGGCAAATTGGCTCAAAATCACCATCTTGTAGGCTGCATCAATCCCATCTACGTCATTTGTCGGGTCGCTTTCTGCAAATCCTAGACGTTGCGCTTCCGCAAGAGCATCATCGTAAGACCAGCCTTCTTCCACCATCTTGGTCATCATGAAGTTAGAAGTTCCGTTGACTACTCCAAGCACGCGCGTGATTTTATCAGAAGCCAAGGAATTTGCCAAGGTACGAAGAATTGGAATCCCACCAGCTACTGCTGCTTCGTAGTAAAGTGCTACCTTGTTAGCTTTAGCGATTTCTAACAATTCTGCACCATGGACAGCCAAAAGGTCCTTGTTAGCAGTAACAACGTGTTTTCCAGCTTCCAAGGCACGAGTGATAAAGGTTTTAGCAGGTTCGATACGCCCCATCAATTCCACTACGATCGTAATGTCTTGATCTGACAAAATGTCATCCACATTGGTTACAAAGTTAAAGTTATTCCCTGCTGCAAGCAAGCGATTTTTCTCATCTTCATCCTTGACCAATACCTTAGCAACTTCAATCTCTGAATGTGCTGATTGATTGATTTTTTCTCCATTTTCCTTTAGGAGGAAAGGCACACCACTTGCAACGGTACCAAATCCTAGTAAAGCAATTTTAACTGTCATGTTTGTCTCCTCGAAATTTTCTAATATAGCCATTATAACAGAATTTTGTGAAAATTCCTATTATAGTAAATCACTATTTCAGTCTAGAAAAGAAAAAACGAATCTGATGATTCGCTCTTCTTAAAATCTAGAAATAGCTTTCCAGAAAGGATTATACAATCTTTTGTAGATTGAGCACAGCATCATGATTCATCAATACTTGGCCATACTCTTGCAAGACTGAACGACTGATGTCACTATCGTCTGCAAACTCGCGCATACGAGCCAACAGCCAAGCTGGATATGGACTTGGATGATTTTCAATATCCACTAAAATGGTCAAATAATAGCGCTCATTCATCTTGTAGAGTTCAGAAGTTTCCATCTCAAAAGTCACTGTCTTAGCAAAAGACACCAAGTCAGCCAACTTAGCAAAAGAAAGGATGTAGTAGATGTAAGGTTCTTTCTTGCTTTCAACTTCTTGTTCAGCCTGCTCCTGCTCTTCTTCCTTGGCTTCGACTTGCTCTAGAGATTGAATCGCTTCAATATCGTCCTTGGTTTTGTCCGCGATGCTTTTTTCCAAGGTTTTGATAAATTCATCTGGCGACATCTGAGCCAATTCTTCCATGTCTGGCAAATCCGATAAGTCTTCAAAATCTAGATTTTGGTCAATTTTTGATTTGGTTACAAAGACATCTACCTTATCAGGTTTTGGAGTCACACGGAAGCTCAACATACCTGTATCTAGAAAGCTATCAGGCATCTCTAACTCATCCAAGATAGCATAAAAAAACTCTTCTGTTTTTTCTTGAGGAACGAGAAAGTCAGCAATCTCCATCCCTCGATCCATCAAATCTTCTAAAGACATCGTGATTTTCAAAGTTGTATCACTAATTTGTTTCATTTTCATTGCTAGTAACCTCATACTTTCAGTTCTATCTATTATACTAGATTTTTACGATTTTATCAAAAGAA
>CAUQTL010000115.1:0-3215 GCA_963521035.1 uncultured Streptococcus sp. | reverse complement strand
AAACGTTTGAATTCTGATAAAAATTGGAGAAATTCGACAAAAAAACTTGAAAAAATCTAAGGTAAGGGTTATGATAGAAGAGAAGAAATTTTGGAGGAATATTATGTCACATATTAAATTTGATTATTCAAAAGTATTAGATAAATTTGTTGCACCACATGAACTAGATTATATGCAGCCTCAAGTGACTGCAGCAGATTCTGCTCTGCGAAATGGTACAGGTCCTGGGGCAGAAATGACTGGCTGGTTGAACTTACCTGAAGAATATGACAAAGATGAATTTGCTCGTATTCAAAAGGCTGCTGCTAAAATCCAATCTGATAGTGAAGTGTTAATCGTCATCGGTATTGGAGGATCTTATTTAGGGGCACGTGCAGCTATTGATTTCTTGAATAATTCATTTGTAAACTTGCAAAGCAAGGAAGAACGCAAGGCACCTCAGATCCTCTATGCTGGAAACTCTATCTCTTCAAGCTATTTGGCTGATTTGGTAGACTATGTATCAGACAAAGATTTCTCAGTAAACGTGATTTCTAAATCAGGTACAACAACTGAACCGGCTATTGCTTTCCGTGTCTTCAAAGAACTCTTGGTTAAGAAGTACGGTCAAGAAGAAGCTAACCAACGTATCTACGCAACTACAGACCGCGCTAAAGGTGCAGTTAAGGTTGAAGCAGATGCTAATGGCTGGGATACTTTTGTAGTGCCTGATAGTGTTGGTGGTCGTTTTACAGTATTGACAGCAGTGGGACTCTTGCCAATCGCAGCTGCAGGGGCTGATATCAGCAAGTTGATGGAAGGAGCAAATGCTGCTCGCAAGGCTTATGCTTCTGATAAGTTGGCTGAAAATGAAGCATATCAATATGCAGTTGTACGCAATATCTTGTACCGTAAAGGTTATCTGACAGAAGTTCTAGCTAACTATGAACCATCTCTGCAATACTTCTCTGAGTGGTGGAAGCAACTGGCTGGTGAGTCAGAAGGGAAAGACCAAAAAGGGATTTATCCAACTTCAGCTAACTTCTCAACAGACTTGCACTCTCTGGGACAATTTATCCAGGAAGGTACCCGTATCCTCTTTGAAACAGTTATCCGTGTAGATAAACCTCGCAAAAATGTGCTGATTCCTGAATTGGCAGAAGACTTGGACGGTCTTGGCTACTTGCAAGGAAAAGATGTTGACTTTGTCAATAAAAAAGCTACAGATGGAGTGCTGTTAGCACACACTGATGGTGGAGTTCCAAATATGTTTGTGACACTGCCTGAGCAAGATGAGTTCACTTTGGGCTACACTATTTACTTCTTTGAGTTGGCTATTGCTCTTTCTGGCTACCTGAATGGTATCAATCCATTTGACCAGCCTGGAGTTGAAGCTTATAAGAAAAACATGTTTGCTCTTCTTGGGAAACCAGGCTTTGAAGAGCTGGGTGCTGAGTTGAATGCACGCCTTTGATTCTCATATGCTTTGAGTTCATTTAGAATATAAAAAGATCCACAAGTTCATTTCTTGTGGATTTTTTAGTACAAGCCTCTTAATTAGTTTATTATTTTTTTGAACAGTGTAAAAAAGAGTGTCTTAATTCTTTTATGAAAGCGCTGTATAATTGCCTTGTAAATAAAATTTGAGAGGTATCAAAATGAATGATTGGTTAAACATAAAAGGCAAAACAGTTCTTGTGACTGGCGCGTCATCTGGGATCGGTAAGGCAATCGTTGAAGAATTGCTGGAATTAGGTGTCAACGTAGCGAATTTCGATCTTAGCGACAACGATTTGCGTCATCCAAATCTATTATTTGTAAAAGTTGATGTAACTTCTCGCTCTGAAGTAGAAGAGGGTGTTGCCAAAATAGTTGAAAGATTTGGCAATATTGATGCAGTGGTCAATAATGCAGGGATTAATATCCCTAGATTATTAATCGATGCAGAAAATCCTAAAGGTCCTTACGAATTGGACGATGAGACGTTCGAAAAAGTAACGATGATTAATCAAAAAGGTTTGTATCTGGTTAGTCAGGCAGTGGGACGTATTTTAGTGAAAAATGGAAAAGGTGTAATTGTGAACATGGCTTCAGAAGCAGGCTTGGAAGGTTCTGAAGGACAAAGTGCCTATGCTGCCACAAAAGCAGCAGTCTATAGTTACACTCGTTCATGGGCAAAAGAGCTGGGTAAGCATGGTGTACGTGTGGTTGGAATTGCTCCAGGAATTATGGAAGCTACGGGACTTCGAACTCTTTCTTATGAGGAAGCTCTTGCTTATACCCGTGGAAAGACGGTAGAAGATATTCGAGCTGGTTATGCTTCAACTTCAACAACTCCTTTGGGACGAAGTGGTAAACTACGGGAAGTAGCTGACCTTGTAGCATTCTATATTTCAGACCGTTCTAGCTATATAACTGGAGTCACTACAAATATTGCCGGAGGGAAAACTCGCGGTTAAAAAAATGAAGGTGAGGAAGAGAGTTGACCATAGTAAATCGATGGTATAATATTTTAGAAAAAATGGTCTCACAGCCAACTTATTCCTTGGTAGATATGCGCTCAGAGCTGGATATTAGTATGCAAACCTTGCAAAAGAGTATCCAACAATTAAATGATGTTTTGGCTCCGAGTATCCAGATTATCTCACAAGATGATCAGTTAATGTTAGAGGTGTATGACTATACTGAGTTGGAAAGGATTTTATCTGGTAGTTTAAAACGGGAGAGTGACTTCAATTCTTCCAGTAAAAGAATTGCCTATTTACTAAAACGTTTAATTGAGTCAACCTCCCCTCTTCTTATTGACGACTTGGCTGAGGAAGCAGGTGTTAGTAGAAGTACCCTTAATAAGGATTTAAAACAAGTAAAATCTTTGGCAGAGAGTTACTCTATCACTATTTCAGGAAAGCCCAACCGTGGGCTGGAGGTCTTGGGGTCCGAGCTGAATTTGCGCTTGCTCTATATTCACCAAGTGGCCCCTTACTTTGAAGGAAAGACACTCACCGAGGCAACATCTTCTTTTCTGGAGACGCTACTCCAGGAGTATAAAATCCCGAAAGAAACAAAGGAACTCCTTCGAAAGACAATTTCAATTATGGTGGAGCGTATTCATGCATCTAGGGTGTTGGGTTGCCCTATTCCTTACTATAGGAATGATTTAACAGAGACACCTTTGGTTGAAAAATTAATCTATCATATTGAGATGACTTATAAGATTTCCCTCAGTCAGTTTGAGA
>CAUQTL010000114.1:0-3217 GCA_963521035.1 uncultured Streptococcus sp. | reverse complement strand
GCTCCCAGCTCACGCTGGTTGACCAAGCACTTATTATGCGTATGCATGTACTCGATCGGATCTTCAATCGTGATGATGTGCTCGTCCCGCAAGCTGTTCATGTAGTTGATCATGGTTGCCAGGGTCGTTGACTTTCCGCTTCCTGTTGGCCCGGTAACCAATATCAGCCCCCGGCGTTTCTCAGCTAGCTTTTTGATAACTGGTGGCAATCCCAGAGATTCCATAGATGGAATATCCTTGGGAATGACCCGCAAGGCAATCCCGCAGTTGTTTTTCTGCTTAAAGATATTGACCCGCAAGCGATAGCCATTATCGACCTCGTAGGCACAGTCCACTTCACCGACTTCTAAAAGATGAGCAATCTGCTTCTCATTTAAAATATGCTTGGTGAAGCGAACCGTGTCTTCGTTGGTCAAAATTGTATTGTTGAGTTGTGTTAACCTCCCGTGCAGACGCATGGTTGGCTCAGCGCCAACCGTGAAGTGGATATCTGATGCACCCGCTTCAATCGCCTGCTTAATTAACTCATCCAAATTCATCCTAAACTTCCCCTTCTAGACTGAAGGCAATCTTCATTGCTTCTTCAATCGTTGTAGTCCCCTGTTTTGCGATATCAATGGCCTCCTCCGCCAAGTCTCGCATACCATTTTTCTTAGCTTCTGCTCGAAGCTGCGCCGTTGTTCCACCATCATTAATTAGTGACTTAATCTCCCGTGTTACCGCCATGATTTCGTGGATGGCAATACGTCCATAGTATCCCGTACCGCTGCAGTAGTTGCAGCCGCGTCCGCGATACAAGGTGTCTCCCTTGTGAATACCGATACCTGCATGTTCATTTGTTTCTACAGTATACTCAGTCTTACACTTAGGACAGATGCGCTTAATCAAGCGCTGTGCGATAATACCGACAGTCGCCGTTGAGACCAGATAAGGCTTGATGCCCATATCGACCAAACGGTTGACTGTACTAGCTGTGTCATTGGTGTGGATAGTCGAGAGAACGACGTGACCAGTGATAGCGGCCCGAACCGCGATACTAGCTGTCTCTTCGTCCCGAATCTCCCCCAAGAGAACGATGTCCGGGTCCTGACGCAGGATACTTCTCAAACCACTCGCGAAGGTCAGTCCAGCTTTGTTATTTACCTGAACTTGGTTGACCCCTTCCAATCGGTACTCAACCGGATCTTCAACGGTGATGATATTTTTTCCTACATCATTGAGCTCACGGAGCGCTGTGTAGAGAGTGGTTGTCTTTCCGCTTCCTGTCGGACCAGTCAGCAAGATGATGCCTTCTGGCGCCTTAAGAATATCTTCAAAGAGCTTCTGATTGGTTGGCGAGAATCCCAGCTCCTCTTTACTGAGGAGAGTTGCATTCCGGCTCAAAATCCGAATAACGATTTTTTCACCGAATACAGTAGGCAAGACTGAAACCCGCATGTCGACTTCTTTGCCGTCGATGGTTGTTTCAATCCGTCCATCCTGAGGAATCCGCCGCTCGGCGATGTCCAGACCACTCATAATCTTAATCCGTGTCGCAATGGCTGAGTGAGCATTGGCTTTCAACTGCATGTTTTCCACCAAGGTTCCGTCAACCCGGAAACGTACACGAACAACTTTTTCAAAGGGCTCAATATGGATATCGCTGGTCCGCGTCTTGATTGCCTGACTGATAATCGAGTCAATCAAACGTACAACCGGAGCGTTTTTGATTTCGAGATCTTCTTCGATGATCTCTTCATCCACATTAAAACCTTCGATTTCGGTCGCTGCCTGTTGGGCTTCTTCTCCTTTGGAATAGTATTGATCGATATACTTCTCAATATCATCCCGAAAAGTTACATAAGGTTCTACCGCCATCTTAGAGACGATTTTAACGTCATCTAGGGCGATATAGTTGCTTGGGTCTGCCATTGCAACTATTAACTTGGGTTCTTCTCCCTCTTCTCCATCTGTGAAAGAGATCGGAATCAATCCATGACGTTTAGCAACTTTTTCTGAAACCTTCTCGACAGCTTCCTTTTCTATCACAAACTGTGATAGATTGACATGAGGTACACGATAATAGTAACTCATGACTTTCAGCATATCTTCTTCTGTCACATAGCCCTTGCTGATTAGATATCTCTCTAACTGCATGTTTGATTGTGGCATATCTTGAAGAATTTCTTCTTTTTGAGCTGCCGTTATCAGATTGAATTGAACCAATATAGCGATTAGTGCCATTTGTTTCTCCTGTCTGTGATTTTTTTGTAAAAATCCTTCAATTCTTTCTATGCGTTAATAGATAACAGCTTTCTTAAAAAAATCTCCCTCGCTTAAAGCTTCCTTTAAGGTTTCTTTAAGCTTTTTAAGTTAGGCTAGTACATGGAAAATTTACCAATAGAACCAAACTTAATGTTTTAAGTTAGATGCTTTGAGCAGTATCTCCATTTGATAAACCTAGTAAACAGTCCTTAAACCAATCCTAAGATTGATAAGGGACGTTTTAGATTTGTCAAAAGGGGCGCAAAAAAGCAGATGCCAAAAACATTTGTTCTTGCGTTCTTAAATACTATACAAAGCAAGTTCTCTTGCAAAATTTCTCATGCTTTTAGATGCAGGTTAAACCGTGTGTGTGTGAAGTTGGTTTAACCCGAATCGTCAAGCAGCCAGTGCCATAAGATAAGAATTCTTATCTTATGGTTTTTCTTTTTACCGATATGCATATTTTGGTAGGAAATGCTAGGAACAAAAGCTTTATTTGCTTTAAAAAACATTTACCTATCACAGTATATGACATAATTGACATCTTGTCAACAGGTTTGCCTCGAAAAAAATGATTGCATTTAAAAAAATGTTTAATTTTGATAAAACCTTGTTATATCAAGCTTTTTGACACTTTTTTAAAGCGCTTTTTTACTTCGAGGATAAAAAAACAGCAAATTTTTTTAAGGAAATTTCCCCTTTACTGCTTCTTTTTCAACCTTCAGATGGACAGTGTGACAGCATCTGTCTTCTTCTAATCGGTAGTCGATATGCTTAGGAAAGGCGCTTCAGGACAAGGCTTAGCAAGCTTTGCCTGTTTCTTCCTACCCAATAGTATATGCTAAAGAAAATGCATTGTCAATACATTTGCATTTTATTAGATGTAAAACCTATCTAAAAATGCACAATGTAATCAGCTTGTCTATTTTTTATAGAAAAACCACAAAATCAAAAAGCTAGAATTTTCAGACAG
>CAUQTL010000113.1:0-3232 GCA_963521035.1 uncultured Streptococcus sp. | reverse complement strand
TTGTTATACTGACAATGATACTATATAAAGATAACTGACGTTTTTTTGAAAAGTAATATTTCAATCACCTGATGCAATTAAATAAAAGGTTCTGTTGATAATCTATTTTCCTAACTCTTTTATTCTCTTTGTTTTTTCGATTATCTATCATAAAAACGAGATAGCATCCAAGGCCGAAATTTTCACTTACCATATATAGTATTATACCAGTAAATTATATAAGGAGTAAAATGATGGCAGATGGTAAAATGTCGCAAGTGCTTAAAGAGGATTTAAAACAGGATGGAGTCAATGATAGCAGACTTTTTGATTTAGCTTTGCAAAATATGCTGAAAAGAGCAGTTGCTAGTGGAATCGCGGAGCAGAAAAACGACGAAAATAAAAAAACATCTATTTCTTCAATTGAAGAAATCACAAGAAACGAAGTTAGTGTAGTTGCTGAAGTTAATCCTGCAAAGCCTCCAGTTATCAAGGCTAGTGTCATTGCTAATGTCAAACCAATCACAGATCCGATTAAAGATTCTGCTGCTATTTACGGTGTGAGAGAATTGGACGAAGAAAATAACTCGTCTAATATTTCAGGAAATCAACAATCTACACCAACTGGTGGAGAAGTATACTATCTCCTTAAAACTTATCGTCAATTTTCCAGTCCCGATTCCAATCCTTATGTACCCCCGATCCATAAAAAAAATAGTGATAATCCAGGACAAAAGAAGAATCCGAAACAATCGGATGATAAGCAGTCTTCGAAATCAGATTTGGATTTAGAAAAGGTAAAGAAAAGCTTAAATGATTTTTATAATTTCACCAAAACTATTTATGATTTAGGTAACACAATTGAAGAATATAGTAAGGAAATTATAGAAAAAGAGAAGCATGTTAATGTTGAAAAAGGACTTGGTTTTAAAGATATTGGGGGAGTAATTGAAGATAAAGTTGGACCTAAGGTTAGGAAAGTCGGAAAAATCGTTGACGATTGGATAGAAAAAATCAATAGTAAAAACTATACCGTACCAGATGAATATCTCCCTGATTTTATTGAGGAGGGAGGAGGGAGAATTACTGCTTTTGATGCTTTAAATATTGTTCAAACCTTATACGAAGGGGTTAGGGATGTAAAAAAGGCCTATACAAAAAATCCAAGAGATAGATTTATAAATTCATCTGGTTCTGTTGGTAAATATTCAACCAAATTGCTTGCGGCTCTACCTTTGATGCTTACTCCAAAAAATAGACTAACCTTGTCAGCTGCTATTTTAGAGGCTGTTTTGGCAGAAATGGCGGCAGATGGAGCTGAGAATTTTCTTCGTGATGGAGCAGCAAAAAGATGGGATGGTGATGCTGACAAAGCAAGCGAAACTCCGAACCTTGACCCGCTTGTGCTTGATTTATTAGGGGATGGCTTCAAGCCAACATCCTTGGATAAGGGCGTTCATTTTGATTTGGATGGAAATGGTTTTGCAGAGCGAGTTAATTGGATTCAAGGTGATGATGCTCTGTTAGCCCTGGATAAGAATGGGGATGGCGTGATAAACGATGGCAATGAGCTTTTTGGGGATCGCTATCGTTTATCTAATGGTAAGCTTGCAAGGTTTGGTTTTGAGGCGTTGATGGAGCAAGATACAAATGGTGATAAGGTTATTGATGATAAAGATGCTAATTTCAGTCGTCTTCAAGTTTGGCAAGATGCTAACCAAAATGGTATTTCTGAAAAAGAAGAGCTACGCAGTTTATCACAAGCAGGGGTAGCTGCTATTCAGCTTAACTACCTAAAGAGTCAATTGGGTGGTCACGAGGAGGTTATTTTCGGTAATAGCGCCAAATTTATCAAGGCGAACGGTGAGACTGGGGATGCGACTGAATATTGGGTCAAGAAGAGAGGTTATGATACTAAGATACTCAATGATATTGTTATTCCGCTGGAAGTCCGCTTTTTGCCAAATGTAGCTGGTTCGGGTAATATCCCTTCTCTCCATCAGGCAATGGCAATGGATGTTACAGGTCAACTCAAGGATAAGGTGGGTCGATTTATCTTGTCTTACGATGTAGCAGAGAGACGTCAGCTAGTTGAAAGTATCCTAACTCAGATGGCAGGAGCTCAAAATATTGCCTCTAACAGTCGAGGAACTGCTATAGATGCCAAACAGCTTCAGGTTATAGAAGCTCTCCTAGGGCGTGATTATACTGGGACTTCAGGGGCTAATCCACACGCAAGTTCAGCACCAATTCTCAAGGAACTATATCAGAAGATGGTAGATTATTATTACTATGCTATGATGAGCAGCAGCCACCTCTCTGGTGTAGTACCTCTTATACAGATTAAGGAAGATAAGGTCATTGATCTTGAGCTTCTCAAGTCGGTATTGCCGGGCTATCTGAAGGTCAAAGACGGAATCCAGTTAAGCGATGTAGCAGGTTATCTCAAACACATGGAGAATCAGGGTATCGGTGGTTATCAGGACTTTAAGACTTACTTTGGCTCTATGTCTCATGACTACCTCAAGGCTATTATGATAGGAGCTGGAGAGGTCGTAATGGGTAGCGAACAGGGAGAAAGTTTACAGGCGACGGAAAGGCAAGCTTTTGTTATGGCTTCCGGGGGAGATGATAATGTCCAAGGAGACAAGCAAAATAATATATTAGACGGCGGTGTAGGTAATGATGAGTTGACTGGCGGTTATGGTGATGATACCTACATCTTCGGATTAGGCTATGGTCAGGATACGATTTCTGATGGTTATGGTCGGAACAAGATTAAATTTATCAATGGAATCCGCCCATCTGATCTTCAAACTTATGCCAGTGGTTCTTCAGATATCGTTATCAAGGTGAAGGGTACAGAAGACCAGTTGACTCTCAAATATTTCCGCTCTGACAGCAGTAACCGGAACTTCATATTGGAGTTTGACGACGGCACAGTTCTGGATCAGGATTCGGCAGCACATCCTCTGAGAGTCATTCAAGGTACTGAGAGCGATGATTCAATCTCAGCTTATCTCAAAGATATGACGATTCAAGGAGGATCAGGCAATGACTGGCTCTATGGCTCTTCGGGAGTGGATAAGCTCTATGGCGGTGCTGGCAATGATACGCTGTCTGGTTCTGATGGCAATGACTTTCTGGATGGCGGAAACGGTAATGATAAACTTGAAGGTGGCTCTGGTAATGATTATCTAGACGGCGGTGTAGGTAATGATGAGTTGACTGGCGGTTATGGTGATGATACCTA
>CAUQTL010000112.1:0-3349 GCA_963521035.1 uncultured Streptococcus sp. | reverse complement strand
TATATGTAACTGACTTCGTCAGTCTTATCTACAACCTCAAAGCAGTGCTTTGAGCTGACTTCGTCAGTTCTATCTGCAACCTCAAAACAGTGTTTTGAGCAACCTGCGGCTAGTTTCCTAGTTTGCTCTTTGATTTTTATTGAAAAAACCACAAAAGGTAGCCCACCAGCTACCTTTTTCTTATGATTCCTTAATCAAGCGAGTATGTTCTCTCTTGATGCAGCGATTCATCACGATGTCATCGCATCCACCAGCACGCAAGATCTCTTCCGCTTCTAGATTTTCAAGTCCTAGCTGCGCCCAAAAAATCTTAGCATCAGCCTTGAGAAAATCACGCGCTACATCTGGCAAAAACTCACTGCGACGGTAAACATTGACAATATCTACAGGAAAAGGAATCTCTGCTGGGCTAGCATAAGCCTTTTCACCCAAGATTTCTCCACCTGCAACCTTAGGATTGACTGGGATGATTTTATAACCCCGAGCCTGCATTTCCTTGGTCACTCGATTGCTAGTTGTTTCCTCACGGTCTGACAAGCCCACCACAGCAAGGGTTTTACTCGTTGCGAGATACTGACGAATCACGCCATCACTTGGATTGATAAATTCTTGACTCATAGAAATCCTCCTTTTTCATCAGTATAGCACAATTTGAAAAGGCTTGCATAATTCTACTACAAAAAAGGAGAACTAGCCCCCTTTTTATTTAGCCTCGTACCAGGTTGCACCTTCATTTTCATCTGCGATGAGGGGAACACTGAGTTGAATGGCTTCTTCCATGGTTTGTTTGACCAATTTTTTCATCTCTACCAGTTCCGATTTCGGAACTTCAAGGACGATTTCATCGTGCACTTGCAACAGCATCTTAGTCTGATAACCACCTGCAACCAATGCTTTATCCAGCTGAATCATGGCAATCTTGAGAATATCTGCCGCCGAACCCTGAATAGGAGAGTTGATAGCTGTCCGCTCCGCAAAACCACGAATATTAAAGTTACGCGAATTGATATCTGGTAACTCACGACGACGCTTGAAGAGAGTCTCTACATAGCCCTTATCACGCGCTTCACGCACCACTTCATCCATGTAGTTTTTAATACCTGGGAAGCGTTCAAAGTAGGTATCAATGTAGGCTTTGGCCTCCTTACGGCTAATGCCCAGATTATTAGATAAACCAAAATCTGAAATCCCGTAAACCACTCCAAAGTTGACAGCCTTGGCATTGCGACGGTCGTTTGCAGTCACATCCTCAGGACGCTCAATGCCAAAGACCCGCATGGCTGTCGAAGTATGGATATCCGCTCCCTCTTGGAAAGCCTTAATCAAGTGCTCATCTTTAGAGATGTGCGCCAAAACGCGCAATTCAATCTGTGAATAGTCCGAGCTGAGAAGGACACTATCCTCCCACTCTGGCACAAAAGCCTTACGAATGAGACGGCCCTGCTCCAAACGAACAGGGATATTTTGCAAGTTTGGATCCACACTAGACAAACGCCCGGTCTGGGTCAAATCCTGCACATAGCGCGTATGAATCTTGCCATCAGCCAAAATCCAGTCCTGCAAGCCAATCACATAAGTCGATTGAATCTTGGCAATCTGACGGTAATCCAGGATTTTCTTAACAATTGGCGCAATAGGAGCCAAGCGCTCCAAGACATCCACCGCTGTCGAGTATCCAGTCTTAGTTTTCTTAGTGTATTCTAGAGGTAACCCCAATTTTTCAAAAAGAAGTACCCCCAGCTGCTTAGGCGAGTTGATATTAAACTCCTCACCAGCCAGTTCGTAAATCTCCTGAGTCAGTTTTTCAATAACAAGCTCATTTTCAGCCTGCATCTCAAGCAAGGTCTCTTTCTTGACCGTAATCCCAGCTATTTCCATCTTGGCAAGGACAAAAGCCAGGGGTTGCTCTATATCATAAAGAAGCTCTAATTGCCCATTTTCGCTGAGTTTTTCAAGCAAAATAGGCTCTGTTTCGACCAAAACTGTAAGCTTACGAGCCAAGTGTTCCAAGAATTTCTCGCGTTCAGGAATGGCCTTTTTAACACCTTTACCGTAGAAAGTCTCATCATCAACCAAATAAGTCTGACCATAAAGACTAGCGATGGTCGCAATTTCATTGTCCTCCACAGTCGAAAGGAGGTATTTAGCCAAACGGCTGTCAAAAGCAGGCGGCTGCAAATCCACACCAAAACGATTCAAGAGAACTTTAGCTTTCTTAAAGTCATAAACTCTCAGAGGTGTTTTTTCTAAAAAGTCCTTGAAAATCGGCTCTTGCAACAGCTCAAGCTTGTCTGTTGCATAGAGCTTTTCCCCACAAGACCAGGCAAAACCAACCAAATCGTCTGTATGGTAATTCTCACCAAAAAGCTCAAAATGGAAGATAGACTCTTCACTCAGCATATCTTGACTAATTTGGTCAACAATAGTAAAGTCCAAACTTTCAGTCACATCGCCTGAAGACACATTTAAAGCCTGCTTAAGCTGTTTGAAGCCCATCTCATCGTAGAACTTCCCGAGATTTTCAACATCTGGACCGCTATAGACCAACTCCTCCAAACCAATCTCAATCGGTGCCTTGGTATCAATGGTCGCCAGTGTTTTAGACAAAAAGGCCTGTTCCTTATCATTGATGAGATTTTCCTTCATCTTAGAAGCCTTCATCACATCGATATTCTCATAAATCCCCTCGAGTGAACCATGCTCCAGCAAGAGCTTGATACCCGTCTTTTCTCCGATTTTGGTCACCCCAGGGATATTATCCGACTTATCTCCCATAAGCGCCTTGAGATCGATAAACTGAGTCGGTGTGAGACCCATCTTTTCCATGAGATAGTCTGGCGTAAAGGACTCAAACTCAGCCACACCTTTCTTGGAAATTTCAACCACCGTATGCTCATCCGTCAGCTGAATCAAATCCTTGTCCCCACTGACAATGGTAATGTCAAAACTATCCTGCTCAGCTAGTTTATCCAGCGTCCCGATGATATCATCCGCCTCATACTGAGCCAACTCATAGTGGCGAATCCCCATATGATCCAGCAACTCACGAATGAAGGGAAATTGCTCACGAAACTCATCAGGAGTCTTAGCCCGACCACCCTTATAGTCCGCATACATCTCTGTCCGGAAGGTCGTCTTCCCCGCATCAAAAGCCACCAAAATATGACTAGGCTCAATCCTCTCCAACAAATGGCTCAACATCAACTGAAAACCATAAATCGCATTGGTATGCAAACCAGCCGCATTCTTAAAACGGTCCAACTGCTGATAGAGCGCAAAAAACGCCCGAAAAGCAACAGAAGAGCCATCAATCAATAATAATTTTTTCTTATCCATACACCCATTATAA
>CAUQTL010000111.1:0-3378 GCA_963521035.1 uncultured Streptococcus sp. | reverse complement strand
AGAAGTAATGGTTATGATCACCATGACTCATAATAAAGCCTTGATCATCCTCACTTATGACACGATTAGCATCAAAACCGTGATCATGGTCTTCACCATGATGGTGATCGTGATTATCTTTATCGTGTTCATCATCATGAGCTGGATTTGGTGTTGCTGTATTTGCACTTTTCAAGTGGTCTTGCGCTGCCTTGATTTGATCAGCAGTCAAATCCTTCTTGAAGAAGTAATGGTTATGATCACCATGACTCATAATAAAGCCTTGATCATCCTCACTTATGACACGATTAGCATCAAAACCGTGATCATGGTCTTCACCATGATGGTGATCGTGATTATCTTTATCGTGTTCATCATCATGAGCTGGATTTGGTGTTGCTGTATTTGCCCCTTTCAAGTGGTCTTGTGCGGCCTTGATTTGATCAGCAGTCAAATCCTTCTTGAAGAAGTAATGATTGTGGTCACCATGACTCATGATAAATCCTGATTCATCTTCCGCAATAATACGATTAGCATCAAAGCCGTGTCCACCTTCTTCATGTTCCTCATGTGAAACACCAGGATTGACTGGAAGAGATGGCGAAGGTGTTGTTAGGCCATTGTTTGGAAGAGTCGGTTGACCAATTTGGTTCGCCTTAGGAATGTAATGGAAATGATCGCCATGTCTTACAATATAAGCTGTAGCAGTTTCTTCGACAATATCTTTAGAATTAAAGATATAACCATCAGATGTTGAAGAGATAGCCTTATTTGTAAGCAAGGAAGGATGATTCAAAGTAGATGGACTGCTTGGAAGACTTCCTAGACTAGACGCTACTCCATGAGGTTTTTCATTTGTAGAGACCGTAGAACCAGTTCCACCGATAGGCACCATTCTAGCAATCTTTTCTTCTAAAGGAGAGAGCTTGCTGTAAGGAATAAAGTGATAATGATCGCCATGCGGAATCGCAACTCCATTTGGCGTACGGCTGATAATCTTAGCAGGGTCAAAAACCAGACCGTCTGATTCACTGTAACGTTGGTCACTAGGTGAATCATAGAGTTCTTTCAAAAGACTTTGGAGATTTTCAGCTTTATTCGCTGGCTTGCTAGTTGAGCCTTGTGCTACAGATTGCGTGTCATTATCACTAGCTGTTGAAGAATAGCTTAACTGACTTGGTTGCGTATTTTTGCCAGCTAAATGAGCTTTTGCTGCTGCTAACTCACTAGAAGACAAATCACTTTTTGGAATATAGTGATAGTGACCTCCATGAGGAACGATATAAGCATCACCCGTATCTTCGATAATATCAGCTGGATTAAAGACATAGCCATCATCTGTCGTATAGCGTCCCTGAGATCTTGCTACAGCAACATCTGAGCTGACCTTCTCATTATCTTTGACATGTTCTTGTTTTTGACGATTGATTTCATCCTTGGTTCGAACATTATCAGCATGAGCTGCATCTTTCAGGTAGACATAATATTTTCCATCGACCTTGATGATATAGCCACCCTTGACCTCATTGACAATATCTCCGTCCTTAAGTTGATAGTTTGGATCCTTCATCAGAAGTTCTTCACTAAAGAGGGCATCATAAGGAACTTTACCATTATAGTAATGATAGTGGTCACCGTGTGACGTCACATAGCCCTGATCTGTAATCTTAATGACAATTTGCTCAGCCTGAATTCCTTCTTTTTGGCTAACCTGGTCTGGTGTCAGGTTTTCAGTTTTCTGACTTGACTGGCTGCCATCCACATAAGAGACACGATTATTGTCCTTGTTTTCCTGCGATCGATGCTGGTTCAGTGCATAAGCGCAAAGACTCAAGGATACGATAACAGCTGATCCAGCTGCTATATATTTTTTATTGAATTTCATAAATCCCTCATTTCAATAAATGATGAAGCTATTTCTTAACTTCTTTTTCTCGGTTAAACAGTTTTTCTCAACTGGTTATTTAACCAATTAATTAACCAGTAAATAGTTTACCTTTTTTAAGCTTATCTGTCAAGATTTTTATATCATTTTAAAAAATAAAAGCCAGTATTGCTACTGACTCTTACATCATTTTGATTTATAGTATAAAGTTTATACTGCTGGTTTCGTCGTAACTGACTCACTACCTTTTAACAAAGCAAGTAATTTTTCTGCTTCTGCCATAATGCCATTATTATCCATGGTTTGGAGACTCAGATTATTTCGTAAACCAGATAGGCTCTCTGTCACATTGTCTTTCAAACTAGCATCCGTTACTTCAGCAAGTAGAGCTTCTACTTCTTTGAGTTTGGCTTCTACTTTTTCGGTTTCTACTTGAGGTACTTCAGCTTCGTCTGTTGTATCTTTAGATACTTCTTCTGTCTCGTCTTCATCAGTGCTCGGTTTATAAAGATTATCTACTGAAGGGGTTGAACCTGTATGATTTTCTTTTTCATTGGATTCAGGACGGGTTGACTCGTCTGATTCATGATGATCTTCCTTATCTTCATCAGATTTACTGTCTTTGTCTGCCTTATTTTTACGAACATGGTCGCTGGCATTTCCCCAACCATTATCTGAGTGAGGACGTTCTTCAGGATGTTCAACATAATATTTTACAGTCGCAAAGAGATCCTCAAGGCTATAACCCTTAGGTGCTTCATAGAGTCCTTCGTCAAACCAACCAAATTTAATGTTATGGTAATGGTCGTAATGAGGTATAATTAAGCTACCATTTTTAACTTCAACAGTATGTTGTAGATTGTAAGGAATATGATCAAGTGGGACCTTCTTAGCTGCTTCCACTTTATTATAGATTGCTTCTACTCCTTTAACCTCAGTATTTCCTGAACCCTGATTCTCTGTTGAAGGAGGTATCAAACCTTTCTCTTTAGCATAAGCCTGGGCTGCCACTCTTTCAGCTTCAGACAAGCTCTCTTTCTTAATCCAATGACTATGGGACATATGTGGAGTTACATAAGCATCTCCCTCATCACTGGTAATATCACGAGTGTCAAAGATATAGCCATCTTCTGTTGTATACTTACCTGCTAATTTCGCTAATTTAATTTCATCGTCTGTATAAGCAATTTGAGAATTTGGTTTACCAAGACGTTCTGGGTGGGTAATTGGTGCTAGGAATGTCAATAAATCATCTACCAATTTTCCTTTATTAGAAGATTCATCATTCAAGCGTTCTGCTAATTTGTCTAAGGCTTGGAAATCAGAAGTACGCCCCTTATTTTCAGACAAGGCTTTATGAGCCTCGGCCAATAAATTATATGCTTTATCATAAAATTCTTGGTCACGAGAAGCGACATTTTCTTTCTTCGCAACTAGAGAGTGCGTCTCTTGAGTTTTATTTGACAAGAGATTTTCAATAGCGTCAATCTTATCCTTGGCTAAGTCTTTAGCTA
>CAUQTL010000110.1:0-3422 GCA_963521035.1 uncultured Streptococcus sp. | reverse complement strand
ATATTCACGCTACATTTAATAACACTATTGTTATGATTACTGATGTGCATGGTAACGCGATTGCTTGGTCATCTGCTGGTGCTCTTGGTTTTAAAGGTTCTCGTAAATCTACACCATTTGCTGCCCAAATGGCATCTGAAGCAGCTGCTAAATCTGCACAGGAACACGGTCTGAAATCAGTTGAAGTTACTGTAAAAGGTCCAGGTTCTGGTCGTGAGTCTGCTATTCGTGCTCTTGCTGCCGCTGGTCTTGAAGTAACAGCTATTCGTGATGTGACTCCTGTACCACACAATGGTGCTCGTCCTCCAAAACGTCGCCGTGTATAATCACCAACCGTTACACTGCTTTTCGTTTAAGAGGGAGTATAGCAAATGATTGAGTTTGAAAAACCAAATATAACAAAAATTGATGAAAATAAAGATTATGGCAAGTTTGTAATCGAACCACTTGAACGTGGCTACGGTACAACTCTTGGTAACTCTCTTCGTCGTGTACTTCTAGCTTCTCTACCAGGAGCAGCTGTGACATCTATCAATATTGATGGTGTGTTACATGAGTTTGACACAGTTCCAGGTGTTCGTGAAGACGTGATGCAAATCATTCTGAACATTAAAGGAATTGCAGTGAAATCGTACGTTGAAGACGAAAAAATCATTGAACTAGATGTTGAAGGTCCTGCTGAAGTAACAGCCGGTGACATTTTGACAGATAGCGATATTGAAATTGTAAATCCAGATCATTATCTTTTTACAATTGGTGAAGGTTCTTCTCTAAAAGCGACTATGACTGTTAACAGTGGTCGTGGATATGTACCTGCTGATGAAAATAAAAAAGATAATGCACCAGTTGGAACACTTGCTGTAGATTCTATTTATACACCAGTTACAAAAGTCAACTATCAAGTGGAACCTGCTCGTGTAGGTAGCAATGATGGATTTGACAAATTAACCCTTGAAATCTTGACAAATGGAACAATTATTCCAGAAGATGCTTTAGGGCTTTCAGCACGTATTTTGACAGAACATCTTGATTTGTTTACAAATCTTACTGAGATTGCTAAGTCAACTGAAGTGATGAAAGAAGCTGATACTGAATCTGACGACCGTATTTTGGATCGTACGATTGAGGAACTGGACTTGTCTGTGCGTTCATACAACTGTTTGAAACGTGCCGGTATCAATACTGTGCATGATTTGACAGAAAAATCTGAAGCAGAGATGATGAAAGTACGAAATCTTGGACGCAAGAGTTTGGAAGAAGTGAAACTCAAACTCATTGATTTGGGTCTTGGATTAAAAGATAAATAAAGGAGGAATACATGGCTTACCGTAAACTAGGACGCACTAGCTCACAACGTAAAGCAATGCTTCGCGATTTGACTACTGACTTGATTATCAATGAATCAATCGTAACAACTGAAGCTCGTGCTAAAGAAATCCGTAAAACAGTTGAAAAAATGATTACTCTTGGTAAACGTGGTGACTTGCATGCTCGTCGTCAAGCAGCAGCTTTTGTACGTAACGAAATTGCATCAGAAAACTACAATGAAGAGACTAACAAGTACACTGCAACTACAGCTCTTCAAAAATTATTCTCTGAATTGGCACCTCGCTATGCTGAGCGCAATGGTGGATACACTCGTATTCTTAAGACTGAACCACGCCGTGGGGATGCTGCGCCAATGGCAATTATTGAATTAGTATAATTTTTATCAATTTTGTTGAGTGTTATGATGATGGAGTTCTTATGCTCTTAGTCTAGCTCTGGTCTACCGCTAGGATTTTTCCTAGCGGGAACACTCATCATCATGATGAAAGGGTAGACGCTTGTTTACGAAATTGCTTTTAGTGAAAAACAATTTCGTAAGCAGGCGTTTTTGAATGGGAAAAGAAAAACTTTGTTGAGGGAAGGAGAAGAAATGCAAGATTCGATTGCTATTTTGAAAGAACGTTATTCAGCCAATATAAAAGAAAATCCAGACTTATACATTGGGATTGAGTTGGAATTTCCGATTGTGAATCTTCAGGGAGGAGCGACAGATACTCGTGTAACAAAGGAGCTGTTAGTAAGGCTAAATTCAGACTATGGCTTTATCGTAGAAAGAAGGGATTCAGAGGGCAATCCCATCCAATTAAAAGCTTCAGATAGCGAAGATCGGATACTTTTTGAAGTGTCTTATAATATTTTAGAATTTGCATTTGAAAAAGCGAAAACGATTCAGGAAGTCGAAAGACGCTTTAATCATTACTTAGACACCATTCAAAAGTTTTTGCGCAAAAATCATCATGAACTCCAGGGACATGGTTTACATCCATTCTGGAAGGAGAATGATAATGGTCCTGTTAAATATCCCCGCTATCAAATGTTAATGCAATATCTAGCTTTGAGTGAGAAAATTGGAGGAGATTTCTTCCATCGTCATCCTGATTATGGTAGCTATATCTGTGGGAGTCAGGTACAGTTAGATGTTTCACGGGCAAATTTCATACAGGTAATTAACACCTTTAATCAAATCGAGGCTGCCAAAGCTTATCTTTTTGCCAATTCAGAGTTGATGACAGAGGATTTCTTTACTAAAATATCTAGAGATCGTTTTTGGGAAGAATCGATGCATGGCCTGTTAGTAGAAAATGTCGGTGTTAATCCCCATGATTTCAAAGATGAGGAAGATTTTTTCAATTATTTAAATCATACAGCCATTTTCAATGTTGAGCGAGAGGGTGACACTTATTATTTTCCTCCTATCGTAGCCGGAGAGTATCTAAAGCAGGAGCAAATCAAGGGATACAATTTAAGTGGCAAGGAAAGTCTAGTAATCCCCCATGCAGATGATTTTTGTAATCACAGAAGCTATCAATACCAAGATTTGACAGCGCGGGGAACGATCGAATTTAGGAGCACTTGTGCTCAGCCTCTCAATAGGACCTTTGCACCAGCAGCTTTTCATTTGGGATTGTTGGCTAATCTTGAGGAAGTGACCGCTTATCTTAAAGATTGTGATTTCTTCAAATTAGAGGGGCGTAACTATAAAAGGCTACGCAGAAAGTATTCGCAAATCGAGTTAACACAAGCGGAGCAAGACTCTATTCAATCATTTGCAGCTGATCTCCTTCAATTAGCTGTTAAAGGTCTGGAGAAACGAAAAGAAGGGGAAGAGTGCTACTTGTTACCGCTTATGAATGAGAGATAAAGTAATTTCTTTTTAACCTCTAGATAGAAAGCTGAAGTAAATTTCTTTATGTGATTGATTGGACTGTGTATTATACTAGTTTGAGTATATTTGAATGAATTTAATTGTAGCTAGAGCATTAATAGACTTTAGCAGCACGGTGATATAGAGAATAAGGGAGAGGTAAGAGGGAGATGTTACCTTTCCCTTTTAATTTATTGAGTTATAGGTAGTTTTAGAGGTGTTAGGAAGA
>CAUQTL010000109.1:0-3435 GCA_963521035.1 uncultured Streptococcus sp. | reverse complement strand
GAAGCAACGTGGCGTTCTGGATCTTCCAAAACTTTCTTGACTAGGAAGTAAAGAGCATTCTTTTCTGGCATGGCATCCGCATCATAGACACAGATATATTCACCCTTGGCCATCTTCAGGGCGTCATTCAGCACCCCTGCCTTACCTCCCGTACCAGTACGGTCTGTAATTGTAATATTGCGTCCAGCGTACTCAGGCATAGCCTGAACTTTCAGCATTTCTTGATAAGTGTCATCTGAGCAGTTGTCCGCAAAGAGCAGAACTTCCACTCGGTCATGAGGATAATCCAAATCCAGAATGGCCTTGGTCGTCTGAGCGATAACCACATCTTCATTGTGAGCTGGGACAACGACAGTAACCATAGGATAATGTTCCAATGGGCTGGTATCCACGTTGAAGTCACTGCGTTTCATCCAGAAATGCACGGAAGAGCATAGAATAACCAAGGCCCAAGCCAGAGACATCCAGATGGAGAACAGAGTGACAATCATAATAAGTTGACTAATCATGACGAGTCACCGCCCTAAAATTTTTATTGACCCGATTGTAAATAACCAGATAATAAATGAAGAGGACCAAAAAGCTAATAGCAAAAAAGATACTTAGCACCATAGAGATGATAAAAAATACTTCTGTTAAAGACATGTGTTTACCTCCTAGTATTCTACGATAATGTCGGTTTCAAGCTGACGCTCCAGATTGCTCAAAGCGTCATCAAAATTATGGAATTTGTCAATGTTTTGAGCGTTCAATTTTAAACTGCCGGACTGAAACTGAATTTTTTGGTCAGTTTTCTTATTCTCAAAGTGCATCATCGTTAAATCATCACGCACTTTCTCTTGGAAATATTCCTTGACTTCCTGATCCAGATCTTCTACCAGAACGAGAAAGTTACCATTGGATACATAGTAAACTGTTTCTACATTCTGGAAGTCCCAGTTAAGCAGTCGTAAAATTCTCTTGAGCATCCGCTTGTACTCCCGAGAGTGAATTTGATAAAAATGATGATTGTGCGCCCAATGGACTAGCAAGGCCTGAAAGGCTGGAGCTTGTTTCTGATTTACTTTCTGAACCATTTCTTCATAGGCCTCAGCAGCATCTTCACTGTCATCCTGCACTAATCCCAAGCGCTGATGAAGATAGAAATTCACTCGGCTGGTCAGCCAAGCACTGACAGGGAAGACATAAAGCAAGAAGAGAACCTGATTGTCCGGTAGGTAGGTTACATCAAAGAGCAAGATCAGAGTTGCGATAACCACACCCAGAATCATAGCCCATGTCACCAAGAGATCAGATAGGACAAAGACACTAAAAATACCTAATAAAATCAGCGCGATTCCGATATAAAATATGTTAGCTGCAAAATTCCAACTGTAGAAAAGAATTAGTCCAATTGTCAGTACAAAGACTGCTAATGATTTTTCTAGTCCTTTTTTCCTAAACATTTTTTACTCCTGTCTTAAATTCTTCTGGTCTAGCCGTTTGCTTAAAATAGTGGGCAATAGCTTGAGCAATCCGCTCAGAAGCCTTACCGTCACCATACGGATTGCTGGCTTGGGCCATTTTCTGATAGAGTGACTCATCTGTCAGCAAGGCTTCCATCGCCTCTGCTACTGCTTGAGTTTCTGTACCGACCAGCTTCAAGGTGCCGGCTTCAACTCCTTCTGGTCTCTCTGTTGTATCACGAAGTACCAGTACAGGCTTACCTAAGGAAGGTGCTTCTTCCTGTACTCCGCCTGAGTCTGACATAATGAAGTAGCTTTTAGCTGCGATATTATGGAAATCCAACACATCCAAAGGCTCAATCAGATGAATTTTCTCATTGTCACTTAGAATTTCTCTAGCCGCTTCCTGAACCGCTGGGCTCAGGTGAACCGGATAGACAATTTCCACATCATCATGGGCATCTACAATCTGTCGTAGAGTTCGAAAGACCCTTCTCATCGGCTCACCTTGATTTTCCCGGCGATGCATGGTCACCAAAATCATCTTGCGAGCTGGATCAATACGATCAAGCACCTCATGCTGATAATCAGCCTGGACGGTCAGCTTGAGAGCGTCAATAGCTGTATTTCCTGTCACAAAAACTGTTTCTGCCGGATGGTTTTCCTTGAGCAAGTTAGCCTTACTCTGATCCGTTGGGGCAAAATACAAGTCTGTCAAAGAGTCGGTCATCTGACGATTCATCTCTTCTGGGAAAGGAGAGTATTTATTCCAAGTCCGCAAGCCAGCTTCTACGTGGCCGATACGAACTTGATTATAAAACGCTGCAAGACTAGCCGCAAAAGTCGTTGTCGTATCACCGTGCACCAGCATAATATCTGGCTTGTTTTCCTTTAAGATATCATCTAGCTTATGCAGGATCTTGACAGTAATATCTGTCAGGGTTTGATTCTTCCCCATAATATCCAAATCATAATCAGGCTTAATCTTAAAAGTTTCAAGTACCTGATCCAGCATCTGACGATGCTGAGCAGTCACAACTGTTGTTGTCTCAAACAAGTCTGCCTGCTTCTTCAGTTCAATAACCAGTGGAGCCATCTTAATTGCTTCTGGACGAGTTCCAAAAACAACCATTACCTTAATTTTCTTCATTTTTCCTCACCAAAAATCAACATTGTTATATTAACTTTTTACTAAAAAATGTTTGTTTTAAGTAACCTTAGTTATTTTACCATCAAGCGTTTCAATAATCAAAGCATGAACTATTATTTTATACTTTCTT
The DNA here is from genome assembly GCA_963521035.1 of uncultured Streptococcus sp. Taxonomy (GTDB): domain Bacteria; phylum Bacillota; class Bacilli; order Lactobacillales; family Streptococcaceae; genus Streptococcus. The sequence continues at coordinate 710 of CAUQTL010000109.1, read as the reverse complement.
AATAGTAATTTACATGTTGGTAACTTATTTAAGATTATTTTAATTTTCTTAACTTAACTGTAACTTAAAATTGCTGAAATTTTTCGGTTTTCTCAAAAAAATAAATAAAAAGGAAAGAACTTATAGGCTTAAAGTCCTATTTTATGCAGAATTTTGTGTTTTTTACCTATATTTTTTAATCTTTATTCATTGTAATAAAATATTATTCTATTTGTAATCTAATTGTTTTCTATTCTTTATATTTCAAAATCCTCCCTTCCTGAATGAGCTGGCTAGATAAATGCCAGCTACTGTTCTCTACAATCTTCGACCACTACCATTAAAACCAACCTCCTCTTTTTAAAAATTTCAAACCTGCCCCTCCTACTATTTTAGGATTTTTAAAATAGTATAACCTAGCGCTATCATACTACAAAAAACCAGCTACCTCCCTGATTAAAAATGAATATGGCGTCTCGCATCATAGAAAAACTAAAATAGAAAATCTCGAGTGTTTCTTCTATAGTTGTTTATCCATAACGGAGAACTTAAAAACAACTTTCTAAGTATATTATAGGATAATATTTAGTGGTGAGCAAGAAATTATCGGCTGCAACAAAAAATCCCTCCCGAAAATCGGGAGGGAAAGTTCTTTATTTAAGAACAATATTTTCTTCAGTTTCAAATCCACCTGGCAGTTCTGTCACTTCGTCGATAATTTCAACTTCATT
>CAUQTL010000108.1:0-3576 GCA_963521035.1 uncultured Streptococcus sp. | reverse complement strand
CGATTTTAACCAAATCGAGACGATCTAATTTTAAATCAAAGAGATGCTCTGCCACTACCCCTGTCAAAAGTTCCAAGGATGCTGAAGAAGACAAACCAGCACCATTTGGGATATTCCCATAAACATAAAAATCAAAACCTTTGTCAATCACATGTCCAGCTTCTTGCAAGAAATGAAGAACTCCTTTTGGATAATTGGTCCAGTTGTGCTCTTTTTCAAACTTGAGGTTAGCTAGAGGCACTTCGATAATGCCCTTGTCCTCAAAGTTAGCTGAGTAGAAACGCAAAACTTGGTCTTCACGCTTGCGAGCTGCCCCATATGTTCCTAAGGAAATGGCTGCTGGAAATACATGTCCACCATTATAGTCTGTGTGCTCACCAATCAAGTTGATACGACCTGGTGAAAAGAATATTTGATCTGCTTCTTGACCAAAAACAGCAAGAAAGTCTTTACGAAGAGCTTCAGCAGTAAGATGTTGTGTCATATGATTTCTCCTTTTACTGTCCGTTAAGTCACCTTAACGTGTAATCGTTTTCTTCTATTGTATCCAAGGGATTTTCCAAGGTCAATCCTTTTTACTAAAATTTTACTAAACTATCAGTAAAAAGCAGAAAAATATGATATACTAACCTTAAAGAAGGAGGATTTATGGCTACCTTAAAAGACATTGCACAGCTAGCCTCTGTCTCTATCGCGACCGTATCCCGCGTCCTCAATCGCGACCAGAGCCTATCTGTTACAGAAGAAACCAGACACCGTATTTTAACCGTTGCTGAAGAACTGGGCTACACCAAGCACCTCAAGACAGGCGATTCCCACAAACCCAAGCAAAAGATTGCCATTATCCAATGGGTCAGCGAACAAGGGGAGTTGGACGATCTCTACTACTACCAGATTCGCCTAGGAATAGAAAAAAGAGCCCAAGAACTGGACTATGATATCTTGCGCTATTTTAATGACCATCCTTTTACACTAAGCGAGGAGGTGATTGGGATTCTCTGCATCGGAAAATTTAGCCGAGCTCAGATTTCTGCCTTTGAAGAATACCAAAAGCCTCTTGTATTTCTAGATAGCGATACCCTCTCACTGGGACACACCTGCATTATCACGGACTTTTACACCGCCATGAAACAGGTTGTCGATTATTTCCTCAGTCAAGGGATGGACCGTATCGGAATTCTAACAGGGCTTGAGGAAACAACAGATCAAGAAGAAATCATTGAGGATAAGCGGCTGGAAAATTTCAGAAACTACAGTCAAACAAAAGGAATCTATCATGATGAACTGGTCTTTCAAGGAAGCTTTACTGCCCAGTCTGGCTATGACTTGATGAAGGAGGCCATTCAGAGCTTGGGAGACCAACTGCCACCAGCCTTTTTTGCAGCTAGCGATAGTTTAGCTATCGGTGCCCTCCGTGCCCTCCAAGAAGCTGGAATCAGTCTGCCAGACCGCGTCAGTCTTATTTCCTTTAACGACACCAGCCTGACCAAACAAGTCTATCCTCCCCTCTCTAGCATCACGGTTTATACCGAGGAAATGGGCCGGGCAGGTATGGATATTCTTAACAAAGAAGTCCTCCACGGTCGCAAAATTCCTAGCCTAACCATGCTGGGAACCAGACTGACATTGAGAGAGAGTACAAGGAATGATTAAGATATTAAATAAGCTAGGCAAAAAGTCTCTAAAAGCAAAAAGCGCATAGTGTCAAATGTTTAGAAACCTTGATACTATGCGTTTTTGTGTGAAGATTTACTTCATTCTCTCTTGAAATTGAGTTTTGTCCCAGCCTCTTTTTCTAGTGTTGATGCCCGTGGTGCTGCTCTAAAGCTGTTACCTTTCGCTTATGTTGCGCATGATTGCTTTGACTGGTGTCCACTTCGATAGTAATATTCTGCACACCTCTTTCTTCTAAGAGCTGACGTACTTGATTCTTTGTTTCCGTCATCTGCTCCCAATCTTCTAAACAGAGATGGACAATGGCATTTTTTTCCAAACCATCCATAGTCCAGAGATTAAGCTGATTAAGACTGGCCACATTGTCCAATCGCTCCAGGCCATTCTTTACTTGCTCAATATCAAGACCTTCTGGCACAGCATCCAAGAAAATCTTGAGCGTAGACCAAAAACGTGGAAGGGCTTTTGAAAGAATAAAGAAAGAAATGACAAGGGACAAAAGTGGGTCTAGGATATACCAGTTCGTGAACCGAAGAACAATCGCCATCAGAATCACAGCCAGCCACCCTAGGGTATCTTCCAGAAAATGCAGACTCAGAATAGACTCATTCTTTGTCTTTCCCTTACCAACCACTAGACTCGCTAACACATTAATAGTAATCGCAATAATTCCTAACCAGAGAATCCCCTCATCATTGACTGGTTGCGGATTTAAAATCTTCGTGACATTTTCCAAAATGACTAGAACTGATCCTGTCATGAGTATTATCGCTGTTACCAAGGCTCCTAGCAGACTAAACCGCTTATAGCCCAAGGTGTACTGATTATCTTCTTCACGATTAGAGATGGTTTCTAGAAAAGCTGATATTCCAATTGCAATCGCATCTCCCAAGTCATGCACAGAGTCAGCAAGAACAGCGCTAGAACCAAATATTCCACCTGCAATAAACTCGACAATGGCATAAGTCAAATTTAAGAAAAAGGCCACCCAAACAGCATATTTTGTCTTCATATTTCTCATTCCTTTGTTATAATAGATTCATGAACATCTTGTTCATTATCATTATCCACTAAAACTCAAAGAAAGGATAGAAGCAAAGCGTCAGCTTTATTCAGTTCTGAACAATTTGCCTCAAGTGTCCATATGACTAAGATTGACCGCCGTATCAGTAAAACAAAAAAAGCTATCTATCAAGCTTTTCTACAACTTTTGAATGCTAAGGGCTACGAGGCCACTACTGTTCAGGATATCATTGATCTCGCAGATGTGGGACGTTCCACCTTTTACTGTCACTATGAAAGCAAAGAGCTACTTCTAGATGAGCTCTGTCGTTACCTCTTCCATCATCTCTTTGAAAGGGAAGGACACTTTACTACCGAGGACTACCTCGCACATATCTTTTTACATTTTCAGAAAAACCAGGACCATGTTACCAGTCTGCTATTTTCCAAAAATGACTACTTCCTCCGTCAACTCCATAAAGAGCTAGAACACCATGTCTATCCCATGTTGGCTGATGAGTTAAAAGAAGCCCACACTAATCTGCCTACTTCTTACCTCCAACACTTGGTCGTGTCCAACTTTATCGAGACATTGACCTGGTGGCTCAAAAAAGGACAAGACTTTACATACCAGGAAGTTGTCCAGTTTTATCTAGACCTTCTCATTCCTAAAAATTGAATACAGAGTAGAGCTCAGTTGCCTTATTTCTAGGCTACTGAGTTTTCATCTTTTCAACAATCAAAAAAGCCCAGACGACATTGTCTGAGCGTTCTTCTATATAGTCGTTTAACCAAGTTGAGTTTAGCTTTTCAAGCTATTTCTTCAACAAACCTTGTTCTTGTAGAAACTCCTTGGCTACTTGTTCTGCTGACTTGCCTTCAACACCGACTTGGTAGTTG
>CAUQTL010000107.1:0-3619 GCA_963521035.1 uncultured Streptococcus sp. | reverse complement strand
CAGATGATCCAAGACAGTCTGTCCTGAAAAGGATTTGCTTAAATTCGAAATCTTAATCATTAACGAAGGTCTCCTTTCACATCTGTTTGCACTGTATCAGGTGCAGAAATAGCCATTTTTCTCTCGATGAAGCGACCGAGGCTTTCAATTCCGATATTGACTACCCAATAAACAAGGGCAACGGAGATAAAGCGTTCAAAATAGCGGTAATCAGCTCCACCTAGAATCTGAGCTTGGGCAAAGACTTCCACAACACCCGCACTAAAGGCTAGAGAAGTCCCTTTGGTCAAGCCTATTAGGGAATTGATTAAGGTTGGAGTCGCCACAACTGCTGCATTTGGAATAATCACTCGTCGATAAACTTGTGCTCGGGTCATACCTAAACTGCGTGCCGCCTCAATCTCACCAGGATTGACTGAGAGAATGGCTGCACGAATTGTTTCACTGGCATAAGCCGCTTCATTAAAAGCAAAGGCAACAATAGCAAAAGCTGCTGCTGGAATCGCATTGATATTGAGACCAGTACCCCATTGCTGATTGAGAGCTTTCAAAGCCAAAGGGATTCCGTAGTAGGTCAACATGAGTTGCACCAAAATCGGTGTCCCTTTTAAGAAGCTAACAAAGAAGGCCTGCAAGGGATATAAAATCTTGACACGATTGATTTTCACAATGGCAAAAAGAAGCGCCAAAACCAAGCCAAAAAGAGCACCACCAATTGTCAACATAATCGTTGTTGGAAGTTGTTGGACAATTCTTGGAATCCCATCAAAGACCGAACGCAAGCTAAAAAGCTTGCCATCCGGAATCAATTGCATCAAGTTTTGGTACCAATCTGATGCTAAAATCGTTGTAACATTCATAAAAACATCCTCTCCTGATAATGATTCATTCTACCATACTTCTGCCGTCAATGAAATTATTTGCTACGGTCAGATACAGACTTAGTCTACCTACTAGTTTATCATACTTTGAAACAGGGAGGCTATATATTTTATCTATCAAAGAGATAAGTAAAAACTATTTCAATCCCAATTCTTCATAAGCTTTTCGATAACCGATTTGCTTAACAGTTCCATTTTCTACTAAAATGGGCCGTTTTAACAACATACCGTCACTTGCTAGCAACTCAGCCGCTTCTTGATTTGACAGACTTCCTACCTTATCTTTCAGCCCCAATTCACGGTATTTGATCCCACTGGTGTTGAAAAATTGCTTCAACTCGAAACCTGAGGTCTCTAGCCAGTTTAAAATGACTTCTTGGCTAGGTGTTTCTTCGACTATGTGGACAGTTTTGTAGTCCACACCGAGTTGGTTTAATTCTTGTTTTGCTTTTTTACAAGTTGAACATTTTGGGTATTCGATAAATTCTAACATGTCTTTCACTTTCTATTTTATATCTTTAAAATCTGCGCCTTCATGCTCCAAGAGCCAAGCTTTCTTTTCCACTCCTGCAGCATAACCTGTCAGACGCTTGCCTGCTCCCAGCACCCGATGACAAGGTACTAGGATAGACCAAGGATTGCGTCCTACCGCTCCGCCAATTGCTTGAGCAGAATCCACTTGCAGGTCTTGGGCTATTTGACCATAGGTCACTGTCTGACCATAAGGAATTTCCTGTAAATAGGACCAAACTCGCTTTTCAAAATCCGTTCCGATTGGAGCCAAGGGCAAGTTGGATAAATCTTGAGGCTTGCCTTTAAAGTAAGCATCTAAGCAAGTAATAACTGGGTCTAAAATGGGATGACTAACAACTTCTTCTATTGTTTCATCTCCTATCCCCCTCTCAAAATTCTTCTGCTCCTGCACCCAAATGCCATACAGATATTGCTCGTCGGCAACCAAAGACAAGGTTCCTATTGGCGAAAAGTAGAGCATTTTTACGTACTTATTTTGCATTATTTCTTCAATTTTTGATAGGCCAAGCGTTCGCCATCAACTGGAACCTTACCAACCTGTTTAAAACCGAGTTTTTCAAAGATATGCTGCATGGCCTCGTTTGCAACATGCGTATCTGAGCGAAAATCTAGGTAATCAAATCCTTCAATCAAGCCTTCTAGGAAAGTCTGAGCAACCCCCTGTCCCTGGACATCTGCTGCCACAGCAATACGGTGAAAGACTAGGTACTCTGACTCTCCAGCTTGCCATTTTCCTTCATAAATGGCTTCATAGGTTGCCTCTGGACTCTTGGTCACGGCTGCATAAGCTAGTAATTCTCCCTCTTCCAAGGCTACGTAGGCTTGACCTGAGATAATATCCTCAATAATAATATCAGCATTTGGATAACCATTTTGCCACTGGTCACTACCAACATCTGCTAAACATTTTTTAGCATCTTCCATCACCTGCATGATGGCATCTACTTCATTTGGAAAAGCTAAACGAATCTCCATCTTTTCTCCTCATTTCTGACTAGTTTCTCCCATCATAGCATAATTTAAGTCTTTCTACAAGTAGTTAAAACTTGACTTTCTGTTTTTATTATTTTATAATCTAGTTATTAAAACTAGATAAAAAGGAGTTGGAAATGAAAACTACCTTTTCCTACCCAAAATGGGTAGAAATTCCAAACATTGACCTCTATCTGGACCAGGTTTTACTCTATGTCAATCAGGTCTGCGCCCCTATCTCTCCTGATAAAGATAAGGGCCTGACAGCATCTATGGTCAATAATTATGTGAAACATGGTTACCTGACAAAACCTGATAAGAAAAAATACCAACGCCAACAAATTGCCCGTTTGATTGCTATCACAACCCTCAAGTCGGTATTTTCTATTCAAGAAATAGCACAGACACTTAATACTCTACAAACTCAAGCAAGTTCAGACCAACTCTATGATGCTTTTGTGGACTACATGAACCAAGGAATTGACCCAGCTAACCCTATTATCCAAAGTAGTTGTCAAACCGTTAAACTCTATCACCAAACTCTAGACTTAATCGATCATACTCAAGAGGAGGTAATCCAATGAACACTAGTCTTAAACTCAGCAAACAACTCAGTTTTGGAGAGGAGATTGCTAATAGCGTGACCCATGCCGTAGGTGCAGTCATCATGCTCATCTTACTCCCCATTTCATCCACCTATAGTTATGAAGCACACGGATTTTTATCATCTATAGGTGTATCCATTTTTGTCATCAGTCTTTTTCTCATGTTCCTATCATCCACCATTTACCACTCTATGGCCTATGGTTCAACCCACAAATATGTCTTGAGAATTATTGACCATTCTATGATTTATGTGGCTATCGCAGGTTCTTACACGCCGGTCGTATTAACTTTGATGAATAACTGGTTTGGCTATCTGATCATTGCCATTCAGTGGGGAACGACCATCTTTGGTATTCTCTATAAAATCTTTGCTAAAAAAGTCAATGAGAAATTTAGCCTTGCTCTTTACCTGATTATGGGCTGGTTGGTTCTGACTATCATTCCTGCCATTATCAGTCAAACAACGCCAATTTTCTGGAGTCTCATGGTAACTGGCGGACTCTGTTATACAGTTGGGGCTGGATTTTACGCCAAGAAAAAACCTTATTTCCACATGATTTGGCATCTCTTTATCCTAGCAGCATCTGCCCTCCAATACATCGCTATTGTTTATTACATGTAAAAAA
>CAUQTL010000106.1:0-3661 GCA_963521035.1 uncultured Streptococcus sp. | reverse complement strand
GCTTGTTGTTACCGAGATAGTAGAGGGGAGTGAAGAAACCAGAGTAGAAGAGGAAGGTTTCGAGGAAGACACTGGCAACTTTCTTTTCAAGTGGGTTACCATTTAGGTAGATTTCGTTGACAATCTCAGCCTTCTTTTGTAGGTAAGGATTGGTGTTGGTCCATTCGAAAATTTCTTCAATCTCAGCCTTAGTATTTAAGGTAGAGAAGATTGATGAGTAAGATTTAGCGTGAACAGATTCCATAAATTGGATGTTATTGAAAACAGCTTCCTCATGGGGTGTACGGATGTCTGCGCGAAGGGCTTGAACCCCAGTTTCAGATTGCATGGTATCCAAGAGAGTTAATCCACCAAAGACTTTACCGACCAGGTCTTTTTCCTTGTTTGATAGCTTTCTCCAGTCATCCAAGTCATTTGACAAAGGAATACGTGTATCAAGCCAGAATTGCTCCGTCAGTTTTTCCCAAGTTGATTTGTCGATGACATCTTCGATGGCATTCCAGTTAATGGCTTTGTAGTAAGTTTCCATTTTGAAATCTCTTTCTGTGTTTAGTATTGCGAACTCACAATTACTTCTATTTTATCATAATTCTAGAGGAGTATCGCACAAAAAGTCGGAGGACCGACTTTTTAGTTTTTCATAGTATAGATGCTTATTCCAGTTTAGTTTAGCAGGGTGAATGAATACTTATCTGAGAAAATGTAGTTTCCTCAAGCAAAGATTAAATCACACAGCTTTCACATTGGTTAGCACCGACTTCTCCACCATCATCTGTAAAGGTACGGACGTAGTAGATAGACTTGATACCCTTGTTAAAGGCATAGTTACGAAGGATTGACAAGTCACGTGTCGTTTGTTTGTTTTCTTTCTTCCATTCGTAAAGTCCTTTTGGAATGTCACTACGCATAAAGAGTGTGAGTGAAAGTCCTTGGTCCACGTGCTCAGTTGCAGCAGCGTAGACATCAATCACCTTACGCATATCCATGTCGTAAGCAGAAGTGTAGTAAGGAATGGTTTCTGTTGACAAGCCAGCAGCAGGATAGTAGATTTTACCGATTTTCTTTTCTTGACGTTCTTCGATACGTTGCGTAATCGGGTGGATAGAAGCAGAAACATCGTTGATGTAACTGATAGAACCATTTGGAGCTACAGCAAGGCGGTTCTGGTGGTAAAGTCCATCTGCTTGAACCTTGTCGCGCAGTTCAGCCCAGTCAGCAGCACTTGGGATAAAGACATCTTTGAAAAGTTCTTTAACACGGTCTGATTTTGGAACAAATTCGCCAGTTACATACTTGTCGAAGTAGCTTCCGTTAGCATAGTCTGATTTTTCAAAGTTGTGGAAGGTAATACCACGTTCACGCGCGATATTGTTTGACTCTACCAAGGTCCAGTAGTTCATAAGCATGAAGTAGATGCTGGTGAATTCAACAGACTCAGGTGATCCATACTCAATCAATTGTTGGGCAAGGTAGCTGTGAAGTCCCATGGCACCAAGACCAAAGGTATGAGCTTGGCTATTTCCGTGGTCGATGGTAGGAACAGCTACGATGTGTGAACTATCTGTAACGAAAGTTAAGGCACGCACCATAGCACGGATAGAACGACCAAAGTCAGGTGAAGTCATCATGTTGACTACGTTGGTTGAACCAAGGTTACATGAAACATCCGTTCCCATTTGAAGGAATTCTTGAGCATCGTTGATCAAGCTTGGTTCTTGGACTTGAAGAATCTCAGAACACAAGTTACTCATGATAATCTTACCATCAACTGGGTTTGCACGGTTAGCAGTATCAATGTTGACTACATAAGGGTAGCCAGACTCTTGTTGCAATTTAGAAATTTCAGTTTCCAAATCACGCGCCTTGATTTTTGTCTTGCGGATATTTGGATTTGCGACCAATTCATCGTATTTTTCAGTGATATCGATGTAGTTAAATGGCACACCGTATTCAAGCTCTACAGAATAAGGGCTGAAGAGGTACATTTCTTCATTTTTACGTGCTAATTCATAGAATTTATCGGGGACAACAACACCGAGTGAAAGGGTCTTAACACGAACTTTTTCATCGGCGTTTTCTTTCTTAGTTGAAAGGAAGGCGATAATATCTGGGTGGAAGACGTTGAGGTAGACAACACCAGCACCTTGACGTTGACCCAATTGGTTAGAGTAAGAGAAGCTGTCTTCAAAAAGCTTCATAACAGGTACGACACCAGAAGCGGCTCCTTCATATCCTTTAATAGGAGCACCAGCTTCACGAAGGTTGCTGAGAGTAATTCCCACACCACCACCAATACGTGAAAGTTGAAGAGCTGAGTTGATAGAACGTCCGATAGAGTTCATATCATCAGTTACTTGGATCAGGAAACATGATACCAATTCACCACGACGAGCGCGTCCAGCATTCAAGAAGGAAGGAGTAGCAGGTTGGTAGCGTTGGTGGATGATTTCATTGGCAATGTCGATTGCAACAGCTTCATTGCCATCAGCGAAATAAAGGGCGTTAAAGAAGACACGGTCTTCCATGCTTTCAAGATAATATTCACCGTCGTTAGTTTTCAAAGCATATTGATTGTAAAATTTATAAGCTGCCATGAAAGACTTGAATTGGAAGTTTTGGTCTTTGATAAATTGAGACAATTCTTCCAAAAACTCTGGACGGTATTTCTTGATAAAGGCTGTTTCGATGTAGTTGTGTTCAATGAGGTAGTTGATTTTATCCTTGATTGAATCAAAAACCATAGTGTTTGGAACTACATTTTCTTTAAAGAAGGCATCCAAGGCTTCCTTATCTTTATGAAGCATGATTTGTCCATTGACAGGACGGTTGATTTCGTTATTGAGACGGAAGTAAGTCACGTCCTCAAGATGTTTTAATCCCATAAAATTTCCCTTATCTAATTACAAAAGAAAGGCTTCTAAGTTAGCCCTAGAAGCAGTTTCTTCTGGATGATGTACTAAGATTATGCTAATTGTTTCAATTTTCCTGGTTGGAAACCTGAAAAGACTTCAGTTGGTGTTTGGATAACAGGAGCCGCGCTGAAACCGAGCTCTTTAACTTGATCGATGTACTCAGGTTGCTCATCGAGATTGATTTCGCGATAAGCGACATTATTACTGTCCAAGAAACGTTTGGTCATCTTACATTGGACACAGTTGTTTTTAGAATAAACGGTTACCATTGTGTAACTCCTCTTTCAAAATAGATTACTTTCTTAGTATATCAGAAAATAAATTTTTGTCAATGATTTAAAACTAAATATAGTGGTCTATTTTTATGCTTAAGCTCACAAAACACAATATGTAGTGTTTGCTTTGTAAAATAGTGATGATAATCCTACAAGTAGTTTTTTGGAAAACTATATCCTGTGTTTTGTTATCTAGAATAGAAGATTTTCAGCAAGTTATCTGAAAGGAAATCGAATAAATCCCATAAAATGCTTGAAAAAAATCCTAGAAGATGATATAATACCAAATTGTAAGGGTTATCACATATAACTCAAAAAAGAAAGAACAAAAGGAGAGTCAAACTATGGCTTCTAAAGATTTCCACGTAGTGGCAGAAACAGGTATTCACGCACGTCCAGCAACATTGTTGGTACAAACTGCTAGCAAATTTGCTTCAGATATCACTCTTGAGTACAAAGGTAAATCAGTTAACC
>CAUQTL010000105.1:0-3672 GCA_963521035.1 uncultured Streptococcus sp. | reverse complement strand
CTCTGATAATACTGCCAATCTATATCCTCGTCATGTTGCAAAGCGTGATTGTTACTGTTTATCGCTTCAAGACCCTGCACCATAGTCACGAGAAATAGGCGGCAACCATATGGTTCCTAGCATGTGTTTCTTTAAACGCGGACTACACCTCATCACAAAAGCATTCGACCATAAGCAATACGTTTGTATTGTTGCCCACGCGCCGGGTGAGCCGATGCTGTTGATGATGCCAACCCCTTCAAAAACTAGGAACAAAGGGGAATCTAGTGCGGAACATACACAAGCAAAAGAGAGATTAATCTGGAAATTTTTCGAAATTAACATGCCCTTTGCAACGATATTTGTTTAAATATGTTTTTAAATGCGTAGTAGCTGTTATCATATAGCCATGACTTTACTTCGTTTTAGCGCTGGTAATTTTCGCAGCATCAAGGACATTGTGACGCTTGACCTCGCCCCAAAGCTTGGCGACGCTACCAGATTAACGAGACCGACCAAAGAAATCACCGAGCCTGTTGCAGCCATCTTTGGGCCCAATGGCTCTGGTAAAAGCAATCTTCTTGAGGCATTACGGTTCGCACACGATGCCATTATTCGGTCAGCAACCAGTTGGCGAGTCCCAGGTGACTATCCCACACAACCGCATTTCCCATTTAAACTCGATGAAAAAACCGCTTCCCAGCCAAGCTTCTTTGAATTCGACTTCATCATTGATGAAACACGTTATCTTTACGGTTTTACCTATGGATATGATGGCGTAGAGGAGGAATGGTTAAGCTACGTCCCAAAACAACGCTGGAGCAAGGGGTTCATTCGCAATCGCACCGAAAATCCGGAAATCGACTGGAATAACTCTTATCTCACCAAGACTCTACAGAAAGAGTTGGGCAAGGTAGACAAACGAGAACTGATATTATCGGTCGCACTACGCGATAATCATTCGCTTCTGCAAAAAATAGCACAATCGCTAGTTTCCTCGCTTACGTTTTTGCCTCTAGGGGATGCAGCCCAGAAAAAGCGAATACGACAATTGACATCTCTGATCCAGCAAAAACACTTTGACCTGGATGAAATCTCTCTGCTTATGCAAGCTGCTGATACTGGAATTCAATCTGTTTCCCTCAATGAAGAAAAGATCTCACGTAATGTCTTAGAGTTCATGAAAACGGGGAGTGAGCCCAACCGTAAAAATACTGTCCCCAACAACGATGAGGCAGAAAAAGCGGTATATGATCTTGAGTTCACTCATGATGGAGGAGGGAATAATACTTTTCACTTATCTGAAGAATCCGCTGGCACACTCGCTTGGCTCTCGATTGCCCCTACCCTCCTGCAAACTTTGAGGGAAGGAACAATACTTATAGTGGATGAACTTGATTCCAGTCTGCATCAAAAGCTGACGGAAATAATCATTATGTGCTTCACTGATTCTTCAATCAATCAGCATGGTGCTCAACTGATCTTTACTACACATAACACAAACATCATCGAACACATGGATGATTTATCACTCAGCACCAAGACAATATGGTTTATGGAAAAGAATCAGCATGGTGAGTCATCTCTGTTCTCACTTGCCGATTTTCCAAAACATTCTGATGCTAACTATGAACGCCGCTATTTAAGTGGTCGATATGGTGCTCTCCCATATCCTTCACCTGCCACATTACGTGGATTAGCACACGTTCTAGAAGATATGCACTAAGATTTTTCCATTCATCAAGTGCCAAGTTTTAGACACTTGACGACGGGAAAATCATCAGCCAACTACCGAGTCATGCTGGGGAGCCTCCACTCAGCTTCAATTTCAATAGGGATACGGTATTTTAGCCGGAAGTACAAGCGTTTCGTATTGAACATGCCATACATTTCACGATAAGGAATTCTGCTTCCGCTCCATCCTTTCACGGTTCTTCAGCATGGCGTATGAGTCTGGCTTGTGCAGCAAATTTAACACCTCATGCGTCTACCCCACCATGCTTTTCGTATAGACGATACCTACAACTGGTTAGGCTTCCAGGTCTGGAATTATCGATTGGCTAAATGAACAGGGCACATAATCTCCGCTTTTGCCAGCAGTATGTGGTGTTCTTCCACGTGTTACGCGCCTTTAGCCCTAGCTTCTATGCCAACCGGACCACTTTGAAGCCTTCACGCAGAAGTGAATGATAAGTCTTCCTGTTCTAGCTCCTCATTACGCATTCACTACACAGAACAATAACTATTTTTATGAAATAAAAGCAATCGGCCTGTTGTCATATTGCCTAAAACAACTGAGAAGTCGTATTTGTGTGGCGTTTTTCTGTTTGCTTTAGCTCAAGAAGACGAGGGGGCAGCTGTTACGCCATCGAGTCGGTCAAGCAAACCAGTTTGATTTTATAGTTTTGCTGCACCTCGACTGTCAGATGGATGGCTTACTCATATACAGCCTCAGTGCGGACTTGAAGACGTGAAAGCCCATTTGGAAAAATTAAGGTTTTTACTGACCACCAAAAGTACCCATTAGCCATCATAGCCCTGAGCAGCCAAATCATGTTTCCAGCGACCAAATAAGCATCCTAATAGGAACATAATAATTGCCAAATACTGAAAAACTTCATTAACCCCAAAAATCGACCAACGCCATCCACTACTACCCAAACACATCAGCCTGACCCAAAAATGGCATGACAACAAAGTGAATTAGGTCATTCTTTCTCGAAAAACTTTGACGTAAGGTACCGATGTTTGTTTAAATTGAAGTTATCCAACCAAATAGCTTTCTCCCCCACCGAAAGGACCCAACAACAATGGCCAAAAAAGCACGTAAACCTCATTCCTTCAGACGAACGTCACAACACGAATATACCAAAGTTTTGGTTTGCACAGAAGGCTCCAAAACAGAACCACAATATTTCGAAAGAATGGGACAGACGATCCAAGAAACTTACAAAGTGTCATTAACCGTTGAGTCCGGAAAACGCTCAAACCCGGAGACAGTCGTGAAAACATGCATCAACAAGATGGAGGAATACTCCAAAACAAACCCAGGTTCATCCTATGCAAAATGTTTTGTGGTTGTTGATGTTGACCATCACAATCTTTCCAACGGAAAACTTTCACAACTCAAGAAAGCCTTTCGTCTTGCAAAAAAGCACGGTATTGAGGTTTTAGTCAGCAATATCAAATTCGAAGTATGGCTACTATGGCACGTAGTCGATCATGATGCCTATCTAGAATCCACAGAATTAGACGAGCTCTGTGACGGGCACAATATTCTAAAAGGAAAAGGGAAAAAGAAAAATATTGCTCCTGATTTTCCATTTCAAAATTGGAAAGAAGCATGTAAACGGGCTAACAAGCACGGACGACGGGTAGAAGCCAACTCGATAGGTGAAAACCCATCATCGGCACTACCCCGTCTATTTGAAGCATTGGAGGCTTTAGCACCACAAAAACAACAGCAACAATAAAATTCCCACCCCTAAAACCGAGGCCACTTGCCAAGCAAACCCCCTCGGATACTCCTTCAACACATGGTCGACGAGCTATCTCAGGCTACAGTTTTCCCACCAAATTAATAGTAGCGCTACGACCTGTTGTCCCAAGGCATCCACCCACCCCAGCCACTCCGCCCGCCCACCCGTCGTAAAGCGTAAAGCACTGATGCTTATTACACTTTTGTTGTATGAC
>CAUQTL010000104.1:0-3932 GCA_963521035.1 uncultured Streptococcus sp. | reverse complement strand
CACCAGAACCATATAAAGGTAAAGGTATCCGTTACGTTGGTGAATTCGTTCGCCGCAAAGAAGGTAAAACTGGTAAATAATATTGATTGGCTGATCTTTTCAGCCAGCCAATTTATTTTCCGATTTTGTGCTAAGGCACGTCAATAAAAATAAGAGGTGAAAATTGTGATTACGAAACCAGATAAAAATAAAATCCGCCAAAAACGCCACCGTCGCGTTCGCGGAAAACTCTCTGGAACTGCTGATCGCCCACGTTTGAACGTATTCCGTTCTAATACAGGCATCTACGCTCAAGTGATTGATGACGTAGCGGGTGTAACGCTCGCAAGCGCTTCAACTCTTGACAAAGAAGTTTCAAAAGGAACTAAAACTGAACAAGCCGTTGTTGTAGGTAAACTCGTTGCAGAACGTGCAGTTGCTAAAGGTATTTCTGAAGTGGTGTTTGACCGCGGTGGATATCTCTATCACGGACGTGTAAAAGCTTTGGCTGATGCAGCTCGTGAAAACGGATTGAAATTCTAATAGGGAGGACACTAGAAAATGGCATTTAAAGACAATGCAGTTGAACTTGAAGAACGCTTAGTTGCAGTCAACCGTGTTACTAAAGTTGTTAAAGGTGGACGTCGTCTTCGTTTTGCAGCTCTTGTAGTAGTTGGTGACCGCAACGGTCGTGTTGGTTTCGGTACTGGTAAAGCTCAAGAAGTACCAGAAGCTATCCGTAAAGCAGTTGAAGATGCGAAGAAAAACTTGATCGAAGTTCCAATGGTTGGTACAACTATTCCTCACGAAGTTCTTTCAGAATTTGGTGGAGCGAAAGTATTGCTTAAGCCAGCTGTTGAAGGTTCTGGAGTTGCTGCTGGTGGTGCTGTTCGTGCCGTCATCGAATTGGCAGGTGTGGCAGATGTTACATCTAAATCACTTGGTTCAAACACTCCAATCAACATCGTTCGCGCAACTGTTGAAGGCTTGAAACAATTGAAACGCGCTGAAGAAGTTGCTGCCCTTCGTGGTATTTCAGTTTCTGACTTGGCTTAAGAAAGGGGAACTCATGGCTCAAATTAAAATTACTTTGACTAAGTCTCCAATCGGACGCATCCCGTCACAACGTAAAACTGTTGTAGCACTTGGACTTGGCAAATTGAACAGCTCAGTTATCAAAGAAGATAACCCAGCAGTACGTGGTATGATTACTGCAGTATCACACTTGGTAACTGTTGAAGAAGTTAAATAAGCTTTGCTGGTTTAACAACTTTAAATTAAAATACGTTAGGGGATGGGATTTTCTCAGCCCCTAAAACTAAATATATGTATAGGCGAGTTTATATAGGAGACACCTTTTCTCCTATATGAGCGCTAGCATTTTACAAAAGAGGAGAAATAATATAATGAAACTTCATGAATTACAACCTGCTGCAGGTTCTCGTAAAGTCCGCAACCGTGTTGGTCGTGGTACATCATCTGGTAACGGTAAAACATCTGGCCGTGGTCAAAAAGGTCAAAAAGCTCGTAGCGGTGGCGGCGTTCGCCTTGGTTTTGAAGGTGGACAAACTCCATTGTTCCGTCGTCTTCCAAAACGTGGATTCACTAACATCAACGCTAAAGAATACGCAATTGTGAACCTTGACCAATTGAACGTCTTTGAAGATGGTGCTGAAGTTACTCCAGTTGTTCTTATCGAAGCAGGAATTGTTAAAGCTGAAAAATCAGGTATTAAAATTCTTGGTAACGGTGAGTTGACTAAGAAATTGACTGTGAAAGCAGCTAAATTCTCTAAATCAGCTGAAGAAGCTATCACTGCTAAAGGTGGTTCAGTCGAAGTCATCTAAGAGAGGTGACCTATGTTTTTCAAGCTATTAAAAGACGCACTTAAAATAAAACAAGTACGGTCTAAGATTTTGTTCACACTGTTCATTATCTTAGTTTTCCGTATTGGTACAACTATAACCGTTCCAGGAATTAATGCGAAAGCATTGAATAGTTTAAGCGATTTACCTTTCTTAAACATGCTTAGCTTGGTTTCAGGGAATGCCATGCGTAACTTCTCTGTTTTTGCTCTCGGAGTTAGCCCTTACATCACGGCTTCGATCGTGGTTCAGCTCTTGCAAATGGATTTGCTTCCAAAATTTGTAGAGTGGGGCAAGCAAGGGGAAGTCGGACGGAGAAAGCTTAATCAAGCAACTCGCTATATTTCTCTGGTATTGGCCTTTGTCCAATCCATCGGGATTACAGCTGGGTTTGCGACTTTGTCGAGAACCAAATTAGTAGCGAATCCAAATTGGCAAACCTATCTTTTGATTGGTGCCCTCCTCACGACAGGTTCAGTTATTGTGACCTGGTTAGGAGAGCAAATCACAGATAAGGGTTATGGTAATGGTGTATCCATGATTATCTTTGCAGGGATTGTATCTGGTATTCCTGGTATGATCAAAGGGATCTATGAAGATTACTTTGTTAATATCCCGAGCGATCGACTCAATTCGTCTTTGATTTTCGTTGGAATTTTAATTGTTGCGGTTTTGGTGATTATCTATTTCACAACCTTTGTGCAACAAGCTGAGTACAAAATTCCAATTCAATATACGAAGATTGCTCAAGGTGCCCCTTCAAGTTCCTACCTACCGTTAAAAGTGAATCCTGCTGGTGTTATCCCAGTTATCTTTGCAAGTTCGATTACAGCTGCTCCAGCAGCTATCTTCCAATTTGTAAGTGCTATGGGCTATAACGCATCATGGGTTCGGACGGCGCAGGCGCTTCTAGCGACTACAACCATCAGTGGTATGTTTACCTATGCCCTCTTGATTATTCTCTTTACTTTCTTTTATACATTTGTACAAATTAATCCTGAAAAGACAGCAGAGAATTTACAAAAGAGTGGAGCCTACATCCCGGGTGTCCGTCCAGGTAAGGGAACGGAAGAATATATGTCTAAATTGCTTCGCCGTTTGGCGACAGTTGGCTCACTATTCCTAGGAATTATCACAATCATTCCGATCCTAGCCAAAGATCTTTTCGGTCTGACCGATGCAGTTGCTCTTGGAGGAACTAGTCTTCTTATCATCATTTCAACAGGTATTGAAGGAATGAAACAGTTGGAAGGTTATCTTCTGAAGCGTAAGTATGTCGGATTTATGGATACTACAACAGAATAGAAATAGGTTGACTTAGTCAACCTTCTATTTTGTTTTTAAAAAAGTTTATTAAGTGTTTTAATAGATTGCTTTAAAAACAAAAAAGGAGACAAAACATGAATCTTTTGATTATGGGCTTGCCAGGCGCAGGCAAGGGAACACAAGCAGCCAAAATTGTGGAACAATTCCACGTGGCACATATTTCAACTGGGGATATGTTCCGTGCTGCTATGGCCAATGAAACAGAAATGGGTGTTTTAGCGAAATCCTACATTTCTAAAGGAGAGTTGGTGCCAGATGAAGTGACAAACGGAATTGTGAAAGAGCGCTTAGCACAAGATGATATTAAAGAAACTGGTTTCTTGTTGGACGGTTATCCACGGACAATTGATCAAGCACATGCTTTGGATAAAATCCTTGCGGATCTGGACATCCAACTTGACGCAGTTATCAATATCGAAGTAAATCCAGATAGTTTGTTAGAACGTTTGAGCGGACGGATTATCCACCGCGAAACAGGGGAAACCTTCCATAAGGTTTTCAACCCACCAGTGGATTACAAAGAAGAAGATTACTATCAACGTGAAGACGACAAACCTGAAACAGTAAAACGTCGTTTGGATGTTAATATCGCTCAAGGCCAACCAATTATTGATCATTACCGTGCTCAAGGACTCGTTCACGACATTCAGGGCAATCAAGAGATTGAGGCAGTCTTCTCAGATATCGAAAAAGTCTTGTCAAATTTAAAATAAAAGCGTTTTTCCTGCTTGCAATATTTGACAAGTAGTGATACAATGAATT
>CAUQTL010000103.1:0-3967 GCA_963521035.1 uncultured Streptococcus sp. | reverse complement strand
TTGGCAATGGTTCCGTGATGAAAGTTTAGTGGAATTTAACCGCCTTTACAATGAACTGAAGGTTGAATTTGACAGCTACAACGGAGAAGCCTTCTACAACGATAAAATGGATGCAGTTGTAGACATTCTTTCTGAAAAAGGACTTCTTGTTGAATCAGAAGGGGCCCAAGTTGTCAATCTTGAGAAATACGGAATTGAACATCCTGCCCTTATCAAGAAATCTGATGGAGCAACTCTCTATATCACACGTGACTTGGCTGCAGCCCTTTACCGTAAAAAAGAATTCCAATTTGCCAAATCTATCTACGTCGTTGGTCAAGAACAATCTGCCCACTTTAAACAGCTCAAAGCTGTCTTGAAAGAAATGGGCTACGACTGGAGTGAAGACATTACTCATGTTCCTTTTGGTTTGGTTACAAAAGAAGGGAAGAAACTCTCTACTCGTAAAGGGAATGTCATCTTGCTAGAGCCTACAGTTGCAGAGGCTGTTAGCCGTGCCAAGGCCCAAATCGAGGCTAAAAATCCTGAACTTGAAAATAAAGATCAGGTAGCACATGCTGTTGGGGTTGGAGCCATTAAATTCTATGACCTCAAAACCGACCGTACAAATGGATACGACTTCGACCTAGAAGCTATGGTATCCTTCGAGGGCGAAACTGGACCTTATGTTCAATATGCCTACGCTCGTATCCAATCGATCTTACGTAAAGCAGACTTCAAACCAGAAACAGCTGGCAACTATAGTTTGAATGATGCCGAAAGTTGGGAAATCATCAAACTCATCCAAGACTTCCCACGTATTATCAACCGTGCGGCAGATAACTTTGAACCTTCTATCATTGCTAAATTTGCAATTAGCCTGGCTCAAGCCTTTAACAAATACTATGCACATACACGCATCTTGGATGAAAGCCCAGAACGCGACAGCCGTCTAGCTCTCAGCTACGCAACTGCAGTCGTTCTCAAAGAAGCCCTTCGCTTGCTTGGAGTAGAAGCGCCAGAGAAGATGTAAATCGCCAAAGTTACTTGATTGCAAAGCAATCTAAGTAACTAACGCTAAATCCTATCAGGGATTTGGCTAGGCGCTTCACTAGTCATGACCCCTAAATATAATCGATTTAGGGGCCATGACGTCGTAATCTTCAAGTTACTTGATTGTAAAGTAGTCTAAGTAACTAAGACCAAATCCTATACGTAATTAGGTTTAGAGGTCTATCAAAAATCTTATCAAGTTTTGCTGACTTGTTCTGCTATTTTAGGCCCACTGAATCAATTTATTCACTACTATTTCTTTATCATACAGGGAGATATTCTATGAGCCAATATGCTTATGTCCTAGTTGTAATTAGCTTGGTATTCCTTTTTCTGCTCAATAAGTATGAAAAAGAACGACTTCAAAGGCTCTACCAAGAACAACTTTTAAAGGATGAAACATTCAGGTCTAACATCAAAGAGAAAATTCAAACGACTGAAAATATCAATGATGTCATTGCTTACATCAATAAAACTTATCATCTGGGAATGTTGCTATCAAAAGACATTACAGATCAATTGAAATAAACCTAGCTATTCTTTAAGGAATATCAAAACCGAGCCTGAGAGTTTAATACTTAGGCTCGGTTTTTGTATATTATTCAAGGAAGAAAGCAACCACTCCCCAGCAATGCAAGTGCAAAATCCCCTAGAATGTGATAAAATAAAAAGAGAACTCTATCAAGGAGGAAAACATGGAAAAACAAACCGTCGCCGTCTTGGGGCCTGGTTCTTGGGGAACTGCCCTTTCACAAGTCTTAAATGACAATGGACACGAGGTACGTATTTGGGGAAATCTTCCCGATCAAATCAATGAAATTAATACCTATCATACTAACAAGCACTACTTTAAAGATGTCGTTCTAGACGAAAATATCATTGCCTACACTGACTTAGCAGAGGCATTAAAAGATGTGGATGCGATTTTGTTTGTTGTCCCAACAAAAGTGACACGACTTGTTGCCCAACAAGTTGCAAAAACCTTAGACCATAAGGCTATCATCATGCACGCATCAAAGGGATTAGAGCCTGATAGCCATAAACGATTATCAACTATCCTTGAAGAAGAAATTCCTGAACATCTCCGCAGTGATATTGTCGTTGTTTCAGGACCTAGTCATGCGGAAGAAACCATTGTACGTGACCTGACTTTAATCACTGCTGCTTCTAAAGATTTACAAACAGCTCAATATGTTCAGGAACTCTTTAGTAATCACTACTTTCGACTTTATACCAATACGGATGTTATCGGAGTTGAAACTGCTGGTGCTCTTAAAAATATTATTGCTGTCGGTGCTGGAGCTTTACATGGTTTGGGATTTGGTGACAATGCCAAGGCAGCCATCATCGCTCGAGGCTTGGCAGAAATTACCCGCCTAGGAGTAGCACTTGGGGCCAGTCCATTGACCTATAGTGGCTTATCCGGTGTAGGAGACTTGATCGTAACGGGAACCTCCATCCACTCTCGTAACTGGAGAGCCGGAGATGCTCTTGGTCGTGGAGAATCTCTAGCTGATATCGAAGCCAATATGGGCATGGTGATTGAAGGAATCTCAACAACTCGAGCAGCCTATGAACTAGCGCAAGAACTTGGAGTCTATATGCCAATTACACAAGCCATTTACCAAGTTATTTACCACGGAACCAATATTAAAGATGCCATTTACGACATCATGAACAATGAATTTAAAGCAGAAAATGAGTGGTCTTAACCCTCTAGAGAAAGGATTCTTATGACATCAAAAGTTAGAAAGGCAGTCATCCCTGCCGCTGGACTTGGAACTCGATTTTTACCAGCAACCAAAGCACTTGCTAAAGAGATGTTGCCAATTGTGGACAAACCAACTATCCAATTTATCGTAGAAGAAGCTCTTAAATCAGGTATTGAAGATATTCTGGTTGTCACTGGTAAATCAAAACGTTCTATTGAAGACCACTTTGACTCAAACTTTGAGCTTGAGTACAACCTCAAAGAAAAAGGCAAACATGACTTGTTAAAATTGGTAGACGAAACAACTGGCATTCGCCTTCACTTTATCCGTCAAAGCCATCCTCGTGGGCTTGGAGATGCTGTCTTACAAGCCAAAGCTTTTGTAGGGAATGAGCCCTTCGTTGTCATGCTTGGTGATGACCTAATGGATATTACAGATGACCATGCTGTACCTTTGACAAAACAATTGATGAATGATTACGAGACAACTCACGCATCAACAATTGCTGTTATGCCTGTCCCTCATGAAGACGTTTCAGCATATGGAGTTATAGCTCCTCAGGGTGAAGGGATTAATGGTCTCTACAGTGTCGAAACTTTCGTTGAAAAACCAGCTCCAGAAGATGCTCCAAGTGATTTGGCAATTATCGGACGCTATCTGCTCACACCAGAAATTTTTGAAATCCTCGAAAATCAAGCTCCTGGTACTGGAAATGAAATCCAGCTTACTGATGCGATTGATACGCTTAATAAAACACAGCGTGTTTTCGCTCGCGAATTTACAGGAGCTCGTTACGACGTTGGGGATAAGTTTGGCTTTGTGAAAACATCTATTGACTATGCCCTCAAACACCCACAAGTCAAAGATGACTTGAAAGATTACCTCATCCAACTTGGAAAAGAATTAGCTGAAAAGGACTAATACTCTTCGAAAATCTCTTCAAATCACGTCAACGTCGCCTTGCCGTATATATGTTACTGACTTCGTCAGTTCTATCTACAACCTCAAAGCAGTGCTTTGAGCAACCTGCTTCTAGTTTCCTAGTTTGCTCTTTGATTTTCATTGAGTATAAAACAAAAAAGATAAGGTTCGAAATGCCTTATCTTTTTTCATTACACAAATTGTCTTCCAACTTCTTCACATCCCCATTCCCTTATAGAAAAGTAACACTGCGAGTCCTACGAACAACACTAACGCTACCAGTCTCTGACTAGCGCTATACA
>CAUQTL010000102.1:0-3981 GCA_963521035.1 uncultured Streptococcus sp. | reverse complement strand
TATATGAAAATGATAACGCAAACATTCACTTTTTTCAAGTTTTTTGCTTATAGATGAAGAAATCACTGAAATACTTTCTAATAAAACAAGCAAATCAGCAAGAAACCCACGACAAGATAATCCTGACGCGAGTTGTAGTTTCAAAAAATGTCAATTGGCCTGACTAGCAATCTGTAGGAGTGCCTTTTCAAAAAGGAAACTCTTTTCATAAAGACCTGTCTTAATCTGATAGTCTGTCTCAATCAAATAAGAAATAGCTTGCTTCAAAAAGCTCAAGGAAAGTCCTCGTGAATCCCTCAGAGCAAACTTAATCTGATAGGGATTTGGATTGCGTCCGAGAAAACTACCTAAACTACTTCCAATCTGCGATTCTGTTTGCCCAGACTCCGCCAAAATTTTCACCTGAGTAAAAGTCCGAAATTGTCCTAGCATGACTGCAATCAGTTTGATTTCATCTTCACCTTGCAAGGTCAAGTCTCTAACCAAATCGCGCGCCTGGTCCATCTTTTTAGTCAGAATAAACTGAGTTAAATCAAAAATATTGTCCTGTAAGGTCTTGGGAATTGCGTTAACAATATCCTCTTCCTCGATAACAGAATCTGCCTTATAAGACTGTAAAAAGAGGAGATTTTTCTGGATTTCGCTAAATTGAAAACCAGATTTGATAAGGAGATTTTCAAAAGAATGATTGGCAAACTGCAGACCTTGTTTCTGGCTCCACTTTTGGAAATACTGTCGCAATTCTTGTTCTTTTGCTTCTACTGCATCGAAGACCTTAGCATCACGCTTAAGTAATTTAACCAACCTTCTTTTGCTATCCAGCTTTCCTTCCGCAAAGATCAACAACTTGGTTGTTGGAGAAGGATTGTCAAGGTATTCCTCAAACGACTTGAGCTCATCATCTGTTAAAAAGCGTTTCTTGGCTGTTGTAATATCGACAAAATGATCCAATATCACGATTTTCTCATCCGCAAAGAAAGGAAGGCTGACCAACTCCAGTTCCACATCCTTGTAAACTACTTCTTTCATATCAAAGTAGGCAAAGTTGAGGTCAGCAGAATCATAGCCAATCTGTTTCAATACTTGACTCTTCATAACTTCAAACTGACCCTGATCTGTCCCTGTAAATAAGCTCAGACTAGGTAAATTTGATAAAGTCAACTTCTGACTTTCTTCAATGGCTAGCATCTTCTCTCCTTTCTTCTAATTTTTTAATGAATTTAATCAATATAGCGCAATTTCCCACGGAAATCTTCTAGGCTTTCGTACCCTTTTTCCGCCATGATTGCTTTCAGTTCATTAGTAATGCGGTCAAAAGCACCAACTCCCTCTTTGTGAAGGGTGGTTCCTACCTGCACCATACTCGCTCCACAGAGGATATGTTCAAAGGCATCACGACCAGTCAAAACGCCACCTGTTCCGATGATTTGAATTTGAGGATTTAAGCGTTGATAAAAGGCATGAACATTAGCTAGAGCAGTCGGTTTGATATACTCTCCACCAATCCCACCGAAACCATTTTTAGGACGAATAACGACGGACTCATCTTCTATATATAGGCCGTTTCCGATAGAGTTAACACAGTTGACAAACTTAAGAGGATACTTGTTGAAAATAGCTGCCGCTTGGTCAAAGTGAACAATGTCAAAATATGGTGGCAATTTAATTCCCAGAGGTTTGGTGAAGTAGGCAAATACCTCTGCCAAAATCCGGTCTGTTGTCTCAAAATCATAGGCAATCTGAGGTTTACCTGGAACATTAGGACAGGAGAGGTTTAGCTCAGTCAAACCACGAAAATCACTCTCTTGGACTTTTTTCAAGATAGTATGGGTTTCCTCTGGAGACATTCCAACTAGAGATAGGAAGAAAGTTCGGTTTGGCTCTTTTTCCTGTAAATCCAAAAGATAGTCCAAATAGTAGTCTAAACCATTATTCGGTAATCCCATAGAGTTGATAGAACCAAGTGGAACATCTTGATAGCGTGGCTCAGGATTCCCCTGACGGAAGTCCAAGGTCGCTGTCTTAGTGACAAAGGTTCCTGCCGCTGAGTTTTTAACGCCTTCTAACTCCGCTATCGTCATACAAGCCACACCTGCTGCATTCATCAAGCAATTGTCAAACTCAAAACCAGCAATTTGTGTTTTCGTTGATACCATGATTCTGATCCTCCAGATTCCTTTTATTGCTAATATTATACCATATTTTCAGCTTTTCTCTTTAAGAAAGTCATTTATAAAAAAAACGTTCGTATTTTTATCTATTATAAAAAATTCCAATTTAAAACAATCTCAAAAACTAAATTGAAAGAATTTTTAGAAAATTTTTGTTTTTTCTCTTTACAGTTAAAAAAAATTCTGCTATAATGACACACATAATTAAATTAGAATTTAAGGAGAACGATATGACATCTGCTAAAGAATATATACAAAGCGTGTTTGAAACTGTAAAAGCTCGTAACGGGCACGAGGCTGAATTCCTCCAAGCTGTTGAAGAATTTTTCAACACTTTAGAACCTGTATTTGAAAAACACCCTGAGTATATCGAAGAAAATATCTTGGCACGTATAACTGAGCCAGAACGCGTAATTTCTTTCCGTGTTCCTTGGGTTGACCGTGATGGAAAAGTTCAAGTAAACCGTGGTTACCGTGTTCAATTCAACTCAGCTGTTGGACCATACAAAGGCGGACTTCGTTTCCACCCAACTGTTAACCAAGGGATTTTGAAATTCCTCGGATTTGAACAAATCTTTAAAAACGTCTTGACTGGACTTCCAATCGGTGGAGGTAAAGGTGGATCAGACTTCGATCCTAAAGGTAAAACAGATGCTGAAGTAATGCGCTTCTGCCAAAGCTTCATGACTGAATTGCAAAAACACATTGGACCATCACTTGACGTACCTGCTGGTGATATCGGTGTTGGTGGTCGTGAAATTGGTTACCTTTACGGTCAATACAAACGCCTTAACCAATTTGATGCTGGTGTCTTGACTGGTAAACCTCTTGGATTTGGTGGTAGTTTGATTCGTCCAGAAGCAACTGGTTACGGTTTGGTTTACTATACTGAAGAAATGCTTAAAGCTAACGGTAACAGCTTTGCTGGCAAGAAAGTGGTTATTTCAGGTTCTGGTAACGTTGCTCAATACGCTCTTCAAAAAGCGACTGAACTTGGTGCAACTGTTATCTCTGTATCTGATTCAAATGGTTATGTCATCGATGAAAATGGTATCGACTTTGATCTATTGGTTGATGTTAAAGAAAAACGTCGCGCTCGTTTGACTGAGTATGCAGCTGAGAAAGCAACTGCTACTTATCATGAAGGTTCTGTATGGACTTACGCTGGAAACTATGATATCGCTCTTCCATGTGCGACTCAAAACGAAATCAACGGTGAAGCAGCTAAACGTTTGGTTGCTCAAGGCGTGATCTGTGTATCTGAAGGTGCCAACATGCCAAGCGACCTTGATGCCATCAAAGTCTACAAAGAAAATGGTATCTTCTACGGACCTGCAAAAGCTGCCAACGCTGGTGGTGTAGCCGTTTCAGCTCTTGAAATGAGCCAAAATAGCCTTCGCCTCTCATGGACTCGTGAAGAAGTTGATGGACGTCTCAAAGATATCATGACAAACATCTTTAACACAGCTAAAACAACTTCAGAAACATATGGTCTTGATAAAGACTACCTTGCAGGAGCAAACATTGCAGCCTTTGAAAATGTAGCAAACGCTATGATTTCACAAGGTATTGTTTAAGATTCATTTGCTCAATCCTCAATCACTATGATTGGGGATTTTTAGCTTGAATTAAAAAGTTGGAAAATTACTTACTCGCCCCCTTTTTTGCCCCCTGACACATAAAAATAAAAACCGCTACTCCTAAGAATAGCGGTTTAATCATGTTTTTAAGCTACTAATGTAGTTGCTCTATTATTTAAGAGTAACTGAAGCTCCAGCTTCTTCCAATTTAGCTTTGATTTCTTCAGCTT
>CAUQTL010000101.1:0-4011 GCA_963521035.1 uncultured Streptococcus sp. | reverse complement strand
ACTCTTATCATCCTTCATAAAGCGATAGAAATGCGGTGCGACCGCATCATGGCTAACACCAAAACTCTCGATGTCGATATCTCCAAAGGTTTTGGTTTTACCCATCTCAAAAATGTGCTTCTGAGATGAATCCACCTTGCCAAGATACTTGCTATTTTCCATAGCTTGCCAGGTCTTTTCATTAGCATACAAATCCATACCATACTTGCGAGCCAAAACGCCTACTCCATGGATATGATCTGAATGCTCATGGGTAATCAAGATGGCATCCAAGTCTTCTGGCTTGCGATTTATTTCAGCAAGTAGGCTGGTGATTTTCTTACCAGATAAGCCTGCATCCACTAAAAGTTTCTTTTTTGGGGTTTCCAGATAAAAGGAATTTCCACTGGAACCCGACGCTAAAATACTGTATTTAAAGCCTGTTTCACTCATTCTAGTCTTCTACTTCGTCCTCCCATACTTCTTCCTTCACTGCATCCTTATCATAAGGGAGCACAATGGTAAAGGTTGATCCCTTACCATATATACTCTTGGCCCAAATAAAACCATTATGTTGTTTGATAATTTCTTTGGCAATAGACAGCCCTAAACCTGTTCCACCTTGGGCACGGCTTCTAGCACGATCCACACGGTAGAAACGGTCAAAGATACGTGGCAAATCCTGCTTAGGAATACCTAATCCTTGGTCTGAGATGGATAAAATCATCTGATCATCAGTCGTCTTCATGGTCACTGTGATTTTCCCACCATCTGGTGAATACTTAATGGCATTGTTGAGAATATTATCAATCACCTGTGTCATCTTATCTGTATCTATCTCTATCCAGACTGAGGTAATTGGATAATCTCTCACCAGTTCATATTTCTTCTCTTCGTCCTGCCCTCTTATCTGATCAAAACGGTTGAGGATAAAGGTTATAAAGGCAGTGAAATTGATTAATTCCACATCCAGGTGACTGGTCGCATTATCAATACGTGAAAGATGAAGAAGATCCGTTACCATACGCATCATACGATTGGTTTCATCTAGAGATACCTTGATAAAGTCCGGTGCGACCGGTTCTGACAAGGCACCTTCATCCAAGGCTTCAAGATAGGATTTTACACTGGTCAGAGGAGTCCGTAGCTCATGACTAACGTTAGAAACAAAGAGTCTCCGTTCGCGCTCTTCCTTCTCCTGCTCCGTCGTATCATGCAAAACAGCAACCAAACCTGAGATAAAGCCAGACTCACGACGCACCAAGGCAAAGCGTACACGAAGGCTCAGATATTCACCATTGGCATCCTGAGAATCAATCATAAGCTCAGGAATTTGGGTAATCAAATCACGAAGGTCATACTCATCTTCAATCTTAAGCAATTCTAGAATACTTTTATTGAGAACCTCTTCTTTCTGAACACCTAGCTGTTTCTTAGCCATGTCATTAATCATAGTAATCTTGCCACGACGATTGGTCGCAAGGACTCCATCCGTCATGTAAGACAGGATACTATGTAATCGTTTACTCTCTTGTTCCAGATTTTCTTGAGTCAAACGGATTACTTCTGATAAATCATTGAGATTATTGGTAATATTAGTGATTTCAGAGCTTCCCTGCATATCCAATACCTGAGAATAGTCTCCTGCAATCAGGTCTT
Source organism: uncultured Streptococcus sp. (assembly GCA_963521035.1). Classification (GTDB taxonomy): domain Bacteria; phylum Bacillota; class Bacilli; order Lactobacillales; family Streptococcaceae; genus Streptococcus. The sequence continues at coordinate 2,373 of CAUQTL010000101.1, read as the reverse complement.
TCACCTTTTGATTAATTTGCTTCAACCGAATATTATCTCGCCGATTTTCTAGCAAAAGTAAGGTAACAATCAAGATAAAACCCAATAAAATTAAAATGAAGATAAAATCACTAGTAAGAATATTTTTTCTAATAAATTCAATCATTATTTCTCATATAATAACCAACACCGCGACGTGTTAGGATATACTCTGGACGACTTGGTGTATCTTCAATCTTCTCACGCAAACGTCTGATAGTTACGTCAACTGTTCGAACATCTCCGAAATAATCGTAACCCCAGACCGTTTCAAGTAAGTGTTCTCGCGTAATTACTTGACCGATATGAGAAGCCAAGTGATACAAAAGCTCAAATTCACGATGAGTTAAATCTAGTTCTTCACCGTATTTTTTAGCTACATAAGCATCTGGTACAATCTCCAAGTCCCCAATTTGCAAGGGTTGGGTTTTCTTTTCATCTGATTCTTGATTATCTACAGAAACCAAGTCCGTGCGACGAAGAAGGGCTTTGACACGCGCCTGCAACTCACGATTTGAGAAGGGTTTGGTTACATAGTCATCTGCACCAAGCTCTAAACCGATAACCTTATCAAATTCGCTATCCTTAGCTGAAAGCATGATAATAGGCACACTACTAGTCTTGCGAATAGTCTTAGCAACTTCTAAGCCATCAATTTCGGGAAGCATCAAATCCAGAATAATAATATCTGGTTGCTCTGCTTCAAATTGCTCTAGCGCTTCACGACCGTTAAAAGCAGTTACAACCTCGTAACCTTCCTTGGTCATATTAAACTTGATAATATCCGAGATTGGTTTCTCATCATCTACAATTAATATTTTTTTCATTTGTTCACCTTTTTCTCTACTATTATACCAAAAAATAGCAAGAAGACACAATAGCTAGTCTTTGCTACTGTCTAAGTTGGCTTGTGCATAAGCCTGCCAGATTTTTTGTTGGGGTTTGGCAAGTGGAACATTCTTGAATTCTTCTGGTGAAAGCCAGCGAACTTCTCTATCTGAAAAATCATGGAAGTCAGTCACCTGACCTGCTACAATTTGAACATGCCACTTGCGATGGCTAAAGATATGCTTGACAGTCTCAAAATAAACATCAAGCCAATCAACATCTAAGTCATAGTCCTGCTGAAAACTCTCCTCTGGACTGGGACCAAAGTTCACACTTTCTTCCGCAACCTGATGAAAGAGGTCAAACTGCTCCTCTTGCGAAAAGTTATCTACTTCTACCAGTGGGAAATGCCAAAAACCTGCCAATAGCTTTTCACTTTCATTTTTTTCAAGTAAAAATTGTCCCTGAGAATTTTTCACAACTAAGGCTTTAAGATAAATGGGAATTGGCTTTTTCTTTGGAGCCTTAATTGGATAACGGTCCATGCTTCCATTCTGATATGCCGCACTAAAGTCCTTAACTGGGCTTTCTTCTGGTCTGGGATTTACAGGAGCCTCAATATCAGATCCCAAGTCCATCAAGGCTTGATTAAAGTCACCTGGCCGTTCTGGGTCAATCAGGATTTCCATCATGGCTTGGAAAATCTTTCGATTGCTAGGAATCCCAATATCGTGATTAACTTCAAATAGACGCGCCAAGACCCGCATGACATTACCATCTACAGCCGGCTCAGGCAAATTAAAAGCAATACTGGATATGGCTCCTGCTGTGTAAGGTCCAATACCTTTCAAGATGGAAATTCCTTCATAGGTGTTTGGGAATTGACCACCAAAGTCTGTCATAATCTGCTGAGCCGCAGCCTGCATATTGCGTACTCGAGAATAATACCCCAAACCTTCCCAAGCCTTCAACAAACGCTCTTCAGGGGCAGTTGCCAAACTTTCCACTGTTGGAAACCAGTCCAAGAATCGTTCATAGTAAGGGATAACCGTATCCACCCTGGTCTGCTGAAGCATAATTTCAGAGACCCAGATATGATAAGGATTCTTACTCCTACGCCAGGGTAAATCTCTTTTGTTTTCATCATACCAAGTGAGAAGTTTCTCACGAAAAGAAATGATCTTCTCCACCGGCCACATAACGATACCGTATTCTTTCAAATCTAACATATCTCTAGTATAACACAGAAGGTTCTAACTGTCCTTTTCCTAGTATTAATACTCTTCGAAAATCAAATTCAAACCACGTCAACGTCGCCTTGCCGTACTCAAGTACAGCCTGCGGCTAGTTTCCTAGTTTGCTCTTTGATTTTCATTGAGTATAAAAAGCCTCTTCCCAAAGGAAAGAGGACTAAATCTTATTGATGAACTGCTTGGGCTGCTGTGATAAGGGTCAACTTGTAAACATCATCTGCATTACATCCACGAGAAAGGTCGTTAACTGGCTTGTTCAAACCTTGCAAAACAG
>CAUQTL010000100.1:0-4033 GCA_963521035.1 uncultured Streptococcus sp. | reverse complement strand
TAAAGTCGCTTAAATATTCCTCTAACTCTCGCAACAGTCTTTTACGTCCCTTAAAGCGTTCGTCGCCTAGTAAAAATTTGTATCTAAAGACTCTATCTTAAACATTATCAAAATTGTAAAGTTGAGGATAGTGATCACACTCTGGATTTTTGGGGTGGCAAATAGCCCGACCAAAGTAGATCATAGCCTGATGGGCAGCTAGCCAGCGTTCAGGTGGGAGAACATCCATAACACGTTTTTCAACTTCTAAAGGAGTTGCTGACTTTTTGACAATATCGTGGTGTTTACAAATGCGTTCAACATGCGTATCAACGGCAAAAGCTGGAATACCAAACCCTACACTCATGACCACGTTAGCTGTCTTACGCCCCACCCCAGCTAAAGTTTCTAATTCTTCCCGAGTCTGAGGCACCTGTCCATTGAAATCGTCCAAGAGTTGCTGGGCACATTTTTTCAGAAACTTGGCCTTATTTCGATAAAGTCCTAAACGCGAAATGTGCTTGGCAATATCTGCCTCGGATGCTGCTGCCATAGCTTCTGGAGTAGGATAAGCTAAAAATAGATTCGTTGTAGCTTTATTAACTGCAGCATCTGTCGTTTGAGCGGATAACATGACTGCCACGAGTAGCTCAAAGTGATTTCTAAAATCTAAACTCGGTTTGGCATCAGGAAATAGGGCAATGATCTCCTCGATGACATGGCGTGCTCGTTTTTTTGATAAAACCATCAGTATACAATCTCCTTTGCTTGTTCTATATTATAGCATAAATTGATAAAGAAAAAGCCGAGCGTGCTCGACCTTTCTTATACTGTTTTTTCAACTTTTAGGATTTTGACGTCATAACTGCCAACTGGTGTTTCTACTGTTGCAATATCACCAGTCTTCTTACCAATCAATGCTTGACCAATTGGACTTTCATTTGAAACTTTTCCCGCAAAGGCATCCGCACCAGCTGAACCAACGATAATGTATACTTCTTCTTCAGTCTCACCGACTTCTTGAATAGTAACAGTTTTACCGATGGCAACTTCATCTTTAGCAACTGAATCGCTATCAACAATCACAGCATAGCGAATTTTAGTCTCCAGACTTGAAATTTGTCCTTCAACGAAAGCCTGCTCATCCTTTGCTGCTTCATATTCACTATTTTCTGATAAATCTCCGTAAGAACGAGCAATTTTAATGCGTTCTACTACTTCTGGACGTCGAACCAATTTCAATTCTTCTAATTCTTGTTCTAATTTTTCCTTTTCTACAAGGGTCATAGGATAAGTTTTTTCAGCCATTACTTTATTTTCTCTCTTCTTTCTATTTTTTTGATAAAACAAAATTATGTGGAAAACCACATAATTTAGTTAGAACTTTCACCTGATTGGTTTAATTTGCTATTAACGTGTTCTTCCACATTCTTAGCGTGTTCTTCGTAAGTATTTGCAAAATATACAGCCCCTGTTTCCACATTTGCTACAAAATACAAGTACTCTGTCTTGCTTGGATTGATAGTAGCTTCGATAGCAGACAGGCTTGGACTATCTACTGGACCAGGCATCAAACCTTGCTTTTTGTACACATTATAAAGCGAATCAAGATTTGTATCAATTTCAGCATCTTCTTTAAGAGTTGTCTTTTGACCAAGTTTTCCTTGAGCATAAAGAAGCGCAATATTGCTCTGAAGTGGCATAGCTTGGTTCAAACGATTATAAAAGACGCTCGCAATATCTTTGCGATCCTGATCAGTTGATCCCTCTTTTTCAACTAAAGAGGCGAGTGTTAAAACATCATTGACCGTCAGATTCTTAGACTCAATTGTTGAGTAATACTGCGATAGATTTGTATTCATAGCAGCCAACATTTGGTCAATCAGTTCTTCAACCGTGGTTTCTTTTCCATAATCATAAGTAGCTGGGAAAAGATAACCTTCAAGACGATATTTAACACCACTATCCTTGCTCGGCAAAGTTGCTAGAAGCTGCGGATATTTAGCTGCCATTTTTGCAATAAAATCTTCATCTTGAGCTTTATTTAGAAAATCTTCCTTACTGAATGGTGTTTTAGTATTCTTGTTCGCAGTTTTTGCAGAATTGACAGTAGTTGCTTCGGCAATTTGCTCCAAAGTGTATCCCTCAGGAATTGTTATCTTGCCAAGAACTGGAGGCTGTGGTGTATCTGTTCCACCTTCTTGTAATTGCTTAGCAATCGTGTCTAAGTCCATACTCTTTTGAAGATTATAGTAGCCAGATTGGAAATTGCCATAACTTCTGATTTTTGAATAAAGATTAAAGACTTGAGCGTTCTTAATCAGGCCTTTCTTTTCTAAAATCTCTCCGATTTGTTTGGTGCTAGAACCGGCAGGAATCTCCACCGTCACATATTCTGTCGATTTGGCGTCTACTGGTTTCAGCGCAGAAGAGACATAATTGTATCCTACAAAACCAGTAATACCAAGGCCCAATAGGAAAAGTACCAAGACTGTCATCACGATTCGATTGGCTAGGCCGTTTTTACGTTTTTTCTTTTTACTACTATTGGTACGATCTGCACGTGAACGTTTCTTTCCATGAGCAACATCTCTACGGCTTAGCGTTGGTTCTGCAGTAGAAAAGTCTTTTTTAGCTTCTCTTTCATCTGTAGTGTTTGAATCAGGTAACACTGTTTCTTTTATCTCATCTGCAACAGGCGCCACCTTTTCTTGATAAGCTTCCGAATGAGCCACAGAAGTTTGAACCTCTCCAGATTCTATACTTTCCTTCTTAGCAACATCAGCTTGTCCTGGTCCATCAACATTTGATGGAACTTCCGAAATCGTAGAATTACGAACTATATTTTCTAGCACATCTGCCTGAGTATGAACAGTAGGCTCGCTTTGTCCCATTGGCTCTTCTACTTTGATCTTACTAGGTTCTTCCTCCACTGAAGTATCCTTTTCTAGAACCTCATGAGATTTTTCAACAGCAGAAACGAGAGATTCCAAGCTCTCCGCCAATTCCATTTCTTTACCTAAAAGAGGCTGCGCTTCTTCCTGAACTGAGTGATTTTGGGTACCATTGGCTGCTGCCAACTCATTCAAAATCTTCTCTTTAAAACTCAGCGTCTTTTCGTTATCCTGTGAATTTTCAGTCAAAAACTTGATCTCCTTCTTCATAATCCCTAACATTATATCTTAAAAGTCAGATAAATGCAATCATATCCGACTTTTAAAACTATATTATTTATGAAAGTTATATCTGGGGATTTTCCCAAACCATATCAAACCATACTTCATCTGCATAAGTTGAGGACGAAGGTCCTTCATTGACGAAGCCATGCTTCTCATAATAGGCTATCAAATAATCATGACAAGTGAGATTAATACCGTGGCGTTCATCAGCAATCGCAATTTCCTTCATAGCGTCCAACAAGGCTTTTCCTACACCTAAACCCTGTGCTTCTTTAGAAATAGATAGACTAGTCACAGAGATAAATCCGCCAGCCAGATAGCTATAATCTTCAACGTCCTCTGTAAAGGAGATATCTTTTAAGTAGCGTTCTGGTCGGACAGGACCTTCTAAATAGCCCAAAATCTTGCCATTTTTTTCTGCAACCAAAAAAGTTGAAGGAATCGTTTCAATGTGCTTTGCCAATATTTTACGACTAATAGCCTCTTCTGGACTGAAATTTTCCAATTCGATAGCATAAATGGCATCTAAGTCAGCCATTTGAGCTTGACGGACAATCATCACTTCTCCTTAAAATTGGGATTTTCCCACACCATATCAGACCAGACAGCTCCACCATGAGTTGAGTCAGAAATTCCTTCGTGGACGAAACCATTCATCTCAAAATAAGGTATCAGCTCATCATGACAGGTCAGGCTAATACTCTGCCGGTTTTGCTGAACAGCTGTCTCCTTGAGAGCTGCAAGCAACAAGGTTCCGACACCCTGCCTCTGAAAATCAGGATGGACAGACAGACTTTGGACGGCAATGAATCCACCTTCTGGAGAATTAGCACCCACCCTGCTAAAGAGGTCATCTGTCAAATATCGCGCCTGAA
>CAUQTL010000099.1:0-4041 GCA_963521035.1 uncultured Streptococcus sp. | reverse complement strand
TAAGCAAAATTTGAGTAAGTGATGAGAAAATATATGAAAAATTATCAAGAATGGTATGACCACATCGCTGGTAAGATTAAAAATAATCCTCTCTTTCTGAGATTGTTAAGAGTTTTCAATCGGTTCATGACAGTAGTCATGCCTATAGTTTATTTAACCTTGTTAGTAATTACCTATCTCCAAGAAGGACTTGGGAAGCAGGTCTTGATGTATGTGTTTGTCCCTGCGTCAGGTTTTGTGATTTTGTCCCTTCTCCGTAAGAAACTCAATGCCCCTAGGCCTTATGAAGTTTGGGAAATTGTACCGCTACTAGACAGAGATAGTCCTGGTCAGTCTATGCCCAGTCGTCATGTCTTTTCAGCAACCACTATCTCCATGGCTTGCTTACATGCTAGTCTAACTATGGGGATGATTTGTTTGACATTATCAGCCTTCCTAGGTCTAGTGAGAGTCTTAGGTGGAGTGCATTTTCCAAAGGATGTAGTAGTTGGTTATATTTGTGGTCTTGTGTGGGGTGTGCTTTTCTTTCTATTTTGACCTGTAAGTTAAGGTGGTCCAACAACCACTTACGAGTCTAAAGTAACCACTTGCTTTTTTGCTCTTGTTTTCTTATTTTTCCTTTGATATAGTAGAGTCAGAAAGGAGATGGAATGAAGTTACGAATCGAAATTGACAGCAATTTAGAGGAAACTGAAATTGTCATCAAGGCAGCGGCTTTGACAGATGAGATTGCGGATTTACAGCGGCTCTTGCAAGAGTCCAAATCTCCTCGGTTGATTTTTTACAAGGGGACGGGTGAATATTATCTGGACTTGTCGGAAATTCTCTTCTTTGAAACAGAGGGGAACAAGATTTATGCCCATACCCAGAAAGATGCTTACGAAGTTCGGCTCAAACTCTATGAGTTAGAGGCTATCCTTCCTCGCTATTTTAGTCGAGTATCCAAGTCAACTATTGCAAATATCCGTCAGGTTTACTCGGTGGACAAGTCCTTTTCAGGAACGGGCACTATTTCCTTTTATCAGACCCACAAGGAGGTTCATGTGTCACGGCATTACCAATCCCTCCTAAAAGAAAATCTAAGAAACATGAGGTAAGAACATGAAAAAGAAAGCATTTGGTATTGTGTTGCTTATTTTGGCGGCTTTAATATTATTACAAGGGAATTTTGGAATCCCTTCATTCGGTGGGCAAATTTGGCCCTTGCTTGGTATTGCATTTTTTGCCTATCAATCAGTTGGAGCTTTGTTGCGTCGTCACTTAACTTCAGCCTCTTTTACAGCTCTAGTAGCCTTAATGATTGCTAACCACTTTTATGGCATTTTACCAATTCCCAATCAGTCATTGTTCTGGGCAAGTATTTTAATCGTAATGGGTGTCAGCGCACTCACTCATTCTAACAGAACTTGGAATGGGAAAAAATGGTGGTATGACGGTGAAAAGACCATTCTGACAGATAAGGAAGTTGCTTTTGGGGCAGGTACATTTTACAAGCAAGACCAAGAATTGGTAGAAGATGAGTTTGAGGTCGGATTTGGGAATGCCAAAATCTATTATGACAATGCAGAGATGTTAGGAGATAGCGCAACCTTGAAGATAGAAGTCGGATTTGGGAATGCAGTTATCTATGTTCCTCAACATTGGGGAGTTGATTTAAAGGTAGAAACTTTCTGTGGCGTAGCCAAGGCAGATACTCCTCTAGCCCCAACCAGCAAAACCTTGATTATTCGTGGAGATGTGGCTTTTGGGAAATTAGGAGTTGTTTACGTTAAATAAAAAAATCTTTCAATCCCCTTGCCAAAACAGAGAAAGTGTGATAACATAGTACAGTATGTGGTGCTAGCACATCCGCTATATTAGATCTAATAGGAGGAAAACACAATGGCTAAAGTATGTTACTTTACAGGTCGTAAGACTGTATCAGGAAATAACCGTTCACACGCGATGAACCAAACAAAACGTGCCGTAAAACCAAACCTTCAAAAAGTTACTGTTCTTATCGATGGTAAACCTAAAAAAGTTTGGGCTTCAGCTCGTGCTTTGAAATCAGGTAAAGTTGAACGCGTTTAATAATAAAAGTAAGGAGACCTTAGGGTCTTTTTTCTTTTACTGTAGATATAAAATCATTTGAAAAATAGAGTAAATATCCGCTGATACAGTATTCTGCTTTTACACTTGGGCTGAAATATGATAAAATAGAGTATCAACTAGTTGAGGTAAAAAGGATGACTGTAAAAATTAATACAAAAGATGGTCAAATCGAACTAACAGATGAAGTGATTGCAACCGTCGTAGGTGGAGCAGCAACTGAGATTTTTGGTGTGGTCGGTATGGCTAGTAAAAATGCCCTCAAAGATAATTTCCAAGCCCTTCTAGGTAAGGAAAATTATTCCAAAGGTGTCGTCGTAAAAGCGACCGAAGATGGCAGTATTGCAGTTGATGTATATACCGTGTTGAGCTACGGAACAAAGATTAGCGAAGTGTCAAAAAACATTCAAGAGCGTGTTCGTTTTAGTTTGGAAAACCAGCTTGGAATTACTGCTCAGACTGTAAATGTCTACATTCAAAATATCAAAGTTGTAGGAGAATAACCGTGTCAAAAATTACTACTAGCTTATTTCAAGAAATGGTGCAAGCTGCATCAACTCGCTTGAATAAGCAAGCTGAATATGTCAATTCATTAAACGTCTTTCCAGTTCCAGATGGAGATACTGGAACAAACATGGGAATGACCATTGAAAATGGAGCTAAAGAAGTTGCAGACAAGCCAGCTTCTACAGTTGGCGAGGTAGCGAGCATTCTTGCTAAAGGTCTTTTGATGGGTGCGCGTGGAAACTCAGGCGTTATTACGTCTCAGCTTTTCCGTGGATTTTCACAAGCCATCAAGGATAAAGACGAGTTAACAGGTCAAGACTTGGCCCTCGCCTTCCAATCAGGTGTAGAAGTTGCCTATAAGGCAGTGATGAAACCAGTTGAAGGAACGATTTTGACAGTTTCTCGTGGGGCTGCTATCGGTGCTAAGAAAAAAGCTGAGCAGACAGATGACGCTGTTGAAGTCATGCGCGCAGCCTTGGAAGGTGCTAAAACAGCTCTAGCTAAAACGCCAGACATGCTTCCAGTATTGAAAGAAGTTGGCGTTGTGGATTCAGGTGGTCAAGGTCTGGTCTTCATCTATGAAGGTTTCCTTTCAGCCCTTACTGGCGAATATATTGCATCTGAGGACTTTGTAGCGACACCTGCCAACATGAGTGAGATGATCAATGCAGAGCATCATAAGTCTGTGGCTGGTCATGTAGCGACTGAGGACATCACGTTTGGTTATTGTACTGAAATCATGGTAGCCCTTAAGCAAGGTCCAACCTATGCCAAAGATTTTGACTACGACGAATTCCGTAACTACTTGAATGAACTCGGGGATTCTCTCCTTGTTGTCAATGATGATGAAATTGTCAAAGTTCATGTCCATACAGAAGATCCAGGACTTGTTATGCAAGAAGGTCTTAAATATGGTAGCTTGGTCAAGGTAAAAGTTGACAATATGCGTAACCAACACGAAGCGCAGGTTGAGAAAGAAGCTGCTCAAGTTAGCAAGCCTGCTGAAGAAAAAGAGTATGCTTTGATTGCTGTGGTGGCTGGTAAAGGTCTCGCAGATATCTTCCGTTCTCAAGGTGTGGATTATGTTATCGAAGGCGGTCAAACTATGAACCCTTCAACTGAAGACTTTATCAAGGCTGTTGAACAGGTCAACGCTCGTAACATTATCTTTCTACCAAACAACAAAAACATCTTCATGGCAGCTCAATCTGCAGCAGAAGTTTTGGAGCAACCAGCAGTAGTGGTGGAAGCTCGCACTCTTCCCCAAGGTTTGACAAGTCTTCTTGCCTTTGATCCAAGCAAGTCAATCGAAGAAAACCAAGAGCGTATGACTGCTACTCTTAGCGATGTTGTTAGTGGAAGCGTCACAACAGCTGTGCGTGATACAACCATTGATGGCTTAGAAATCCATGAAAACGATAATCTTGGTATGGTTGATGGGAAAAT
>CAUQTL010000098.1:0-4224 GCA_963521035.1 uncultured Streptococcus sp. | reverse complement strand
TGATTGCTCACGGTTGGTTTGTCATGAAGGATGGCAAGATGTCCAAGTCTAAGGGTAATGTGGTCTATCCGGAAATGCTGGTAGAGCGTTATGGTTTGGATGCTCTGCGTTATTACCTCATGCGCAGTCTTCCGGTGGGATCTGATGGAACATTCACACCTGAGGACTATGTGGGTCGTATCAACTATGAGTTAGCTAATGACCTAGGCAACTTGCTCAACCGTACGGTTTCTATGATTAACAAGTACTTTGACGGTCAGGTGCCAGCCTATGAAGAAAATGTGACAGACTTTGACGGAGCTCTGGCTCAGGTGGCATCTGAATCCATCGCTGACTACTACAAACACATGGATGCAGTTGACTACCCACGTGCTCTGGAAGCAGTCTGGACTCTCATCTCCCGCACCAATAAATACATCGATGAAACAGCTCCTTGGGTTCTGGCAAAAGATGAAGCTAAGGTAAAAGAGTTGGCAGCAGTTATGAGCCACTTGACAGCGAGCCTTCGTGTTGTGGCACACATGATTGAGCCTTTCACGATGGAAACGAGTAAGGCTGTCCTCAGTCAACTAGGCTTGCCTCAAGCTGCGTCTCTGGAAAATCTAGCAATTGATCAGCTCCCATCAGGTCTGAAAGTTGTAGAAAAAGGAACACCAATCTTCCCGCGTCTCGATATGGAAGAAGAAATTGCCTATATCAAAGAACAAATGGAAGGCAACAAACCTGAGGTTGAAAAAGAATGGAATCCAGAAGAAGTCGAGCTCAAACTTAACCGCAAAGAAATCAAGTTTGACGACTTCGATAAGGTGGAAATCCGTGTCGCAGAAGTCAAAGAGGTGTCTAAAGTTGAAGGCTCGGATAAGCTTCTTCAGTTCCGCTTGGATGCAGGAGACGGTGAGGACCGCCAAATCCTCTCTGGTATTGCTAAATACTATCCAAACGAGCAAGAACTGGTCGGTAAGAAAGTCCAAATCGTAGCCAACCTCAAACCGCGCAAAATGATGGGCCGCATCAGCCAAGGTATGATTCTATCAGCCGAGCACGGCGACCAACTGACTCTCCTTACTGTGGACGAAAATGTCCCAAATGGAAGTTTGATTGGATAACAATTTTTGATCTAATGACGATCCCCCAGCAGGAGGCTGCTGGGGGATTTTTGTATTTGGAAATTAAAAAGGTATGGTGTGTGATTGAGAAAAGAATTATTAGTCAAAAACATTTAAATAACTGTCAGTACATTGACAAAGTTGACAAGTTGTAGGATAATTGGCTTGTAGATTTACTTTTATCTATTAAATTATTTTAGGAGAATTATTTATGGCTTTTTGGGATGATGTTGTTAAAGGAGCTGGTGACTTAGCCAATGGGACTGTTAAAGCAGTAGGAAATGGTTTTAATGCTACTACTAAAGCTGTCGGAGATGTTGCAGGGAGCGCTAGTAAAGAGATTGATAAGGTGGTTAATGGAGCTAAGGGTAAATTTGATGCGAAGCCAGAAGAAGTGGCCATGCAAGTCTTAGAGCAAGTATCCAAGCTTCCAGTAGTTAAAGTTGATAGAAATCAATTTTTAATGGATAAATTTGGCAAAGGTTTAAGTCAAGATGAAGTAGGGAAATTATTAGCTGATGGTCCTGTAAATATTGTTTCCAAGGATAAATTGGACAAAGCTGCAAAGGCTTGTATTATGGATAATGTCCTATTATCAAGTGGAGCTTCTGTTCTTGCTGGTTTACCAGGAGGAATTGCTATGGCTGTGACCATACCAGCAGATGTTGCTCAATATTATGCCATGGCTTTAAAATTAGCTCAAGAACTAGGTTATATCTACGGCTTCCAATATCTGTGGTCTGAAAAGGATAAATTAACAGAAGAAGCCCAAAATACGTTGCTATTGTATCTGGGTGTTATGTTAGGTGTCTCTGGAACAGGTGCGTTACTGAGAGCTGGAGGCGTGGCGATTGGAAAACAGGCACTCAAGTCAATTCCACAAAAAGCTTTAACAAAAACCTTGTATTATCCAATTTTGAAAAAAGTATTAAAGGTTTTCGGTATCAGTCTTACAAAGGGAACATTTGCTAAAGGAGTTTCCAAAGTTCTTCCAGTTGTTTCAGGGGTTATTTCAGGAGGTATCACTTTTGCTACTATGAAACCAATGGGGGAAAACTTGCAAAAAGAACTTTCTAAAATGATTGATTATAATGAAGAACAATATGAAAAAGATGTTAAATCAATCCGTAAAGAAGCTGAAGTAATTGAAGATGAGGAATAATTCAATTGTTAAAATTTATTATGAAAGTCTTTGGTTTCCAAGTATGGGCTAAAGGTATGAACAAAATATCTAAAGATTTGAATAAACCTAAGGAAATGTCTGTTGGAAAGGCTCTGTTCTATTCATTTACCTTTCCAAAAATGATTGGAATGTTTAATTGGATATTAAAGATGAATGACAAGGATAAGTAAAATTTAATCAAGTCTTCTCACTTGCTTTCAATTTTAATTGGCTGCTTAGGCAATATAAACTTTCTTTCCAAAATCAGCCTTAGTAATCTACATAGTGATTATTCAGAATAGAAATAAGCCTCAAGATAATCATCTTGAGGTTTTTCTAATGTCTTATATTATGTCGCAAACCCTCAATTTTGTTTAAAACAAACAAAAAATATGGAAAAAAACAGAAAAATGAGTTATAATAAACAAAACTAGAGTGTAGAGAGGGAATAGTATGGGTAAAAATCAGAGACAGGATGAAGTAGTAAAACTGGTTGATCGAGCTGGGACAGTGACGGTTGCTGAGATTGTAGAGAGTATGAAGGTCTCCGACATGACGGTTCGACGGGACTTGATTGAGTTGGAAAGTAAAGGGCTGCTGACTCGTGTTCACGGTGGGGCTAAAAGTAATCAGCACCTCAAGTATAGAGAAATCCCTCATGAAGAGAAGCTTTATCAGAATATCGAGGCCAAGCGGACTGTGGCCAAGAAGGCTGTGGAGCTGATTGAAGATGGCGATACTATTTTTCTTGGGCCGGGGACTTCTGTGGAAGTGCTGGCTGAGGAAATCACCAATCAACATCTGCGCGTGATTACCAATTGTCTGCCGATTTTTCGCGATCTTTTGAAGAAGAAGTCGGATACCTTCAAAGTTTTTCTCCTGGGTGGGGAGATGCGGGAAGCGACTCAAGCCTTTGTCGGCGAGATGACCAATGCCATCATGGATAAGATGTACTTTACTAAGATGTTTTTCAGTGGCAATGGTATCAAAAACGGGCAGATTATGACCTCTTCTTTTGAAGAGGCCTATACTCAGAAGCTAGCTTTGGAGCGCTCGACAGAGACATATCTACTGATTGATTCTTCTAAGATTGGCAAGGAAGATTTTACCTCTATCTGTCCTTTGTCGGAGATTACAGCTGTTATCACAGACCAGATGTCTGAAAATGCTCAAGAAGAACTGGAGGTTTATACCAAGATTATTTCCTAGTTTATTTTAAATGGATGAAAAAATTATCAAAAAGCTCTTTTTAGGGCTTTTTTGTTTATTTTAATCATCTTTAAAAATATTTTGATTAAAATAAACAAAAATTTGTTGACAAATAACTTTTAAAGGAGTATAGTATGCTTATAGGAAACAGAAAGTGTTTTTTATAAACAATATTCTGTGCAAAAAATCAAACAAAGGAGAATGCTCATGGCAATTATTATTGGAGCAGATACTGCTGGAAGTAAGCTGAAAGATGTGGTCAAGGATTTTCTCGTCGGAGAAAACTTTGAAGTGGTCGATGTGACGAAAGAAGGTCAGGATTTTGTTGATGTGACCCTTGCAGTTGCGGCTGAGGTGAATAAACAAGAGGAAAATCTTGGTATTGTCATTGATGCTTATGGTGCTGGTCCATTTATGGTAGCGACCAAAATCAAAGGCATGGTAGCGGCGGAAGTCTCAGATGAACGCTCTGCCTACATGACTCGCGGCCATAACAACTCTCGCATGATTACGATGGGAGCTGAAATCGTTGGTGAAGGGCTGGCTAAGAACATTGCCAAAGGCTTTGTCAATGGTAAATACGACGGCGGCCGTCACCAAATCCGGGTCGACATGCTCAACAAAATGTGCTAAGAAAAGGAGAAATCAAATGAAAATTGCAATTGGATGTGACCATATCGTTACCAATGAAAAAATGGCAGTCTCAGATTTTCTAAAATCAAAAGGCTATGAAGTTCTTGATTTTGG
>CAUQTL010000097.1:0-4253 GCA_963521035.1 uncultured Streptococcus sp. | reverse complement strand
TATGAACGTGTCTTTGAGTTCTATGCTAATTTGATTCAAATTGACCATCCAAATGTTATCCAAGATGAGGAAAATCCAAACCTAGAGCGTTATATCCGGTTTGAAAATGATCCTTCTGTTGGCTGGTCTCTTGTGGGTTCTGGTACCAAGCATAAGTATCTGCTGTACTTTAATGGTCAGTTCCCATTTGTCCACCAGAACTTTATTACCTTTAATTTAGGGAATTCTTATCCAACCTATGCCAATATCCCTGTTCTGCAGGTTATTACACAGGGACAAGGACAAACTAAGTCTTCTGAAGTTCAATTCCCAACAGGTAAAAAGACATCGTCTGTTAACATTTACTCTCGTACCTATAAGACGCCAAGCAAAGCAGACTCACAGGATATTGCTAAGTTTGGTAAGGGAGATGCTTATACAGCGACTCAAAGCAACTATCAAAATCCGTCCATGATTACCAGCTCAGCCATTATTGGTTTGATTGGTGTGGCTCTGTCTTATCTGATTGCTATTCCACTCGGATCCTACATGGCTCGACTCAAGAATACATGGTTTGATAGCATTTCTACAGCGGGCTTGACCTTTATGATGTCACTGCCAACCATCGCCTTGGTTTACATCGTTCGTTTGGCGGGGTCTGCTGTTGGTCTTCCAGACTCCTTCCCAATCTTGGGAGCAGGAGATTGGCGTTCTTATGTCCTTCCAGCTGTTATTTTAGGGCTTTTGAGTGCTCCTTGGACAGCTGTTTGGATTCGTCGTTATATGATTGACCTGCAGTCTCAGGACTTTGTCCGCTTTGCACGTGCTAAGGGTCTCTCTGAAAAAGAAATTTCTAACAAGCACATCTTTAAAAACGCTATGGTGCCGCTGGTATCTAGTATCCCAGCTTCTATCGTTGGTGTTATTGCAGGTGCGACTCTGACAGAAACTGTCTTTGCCTTTCCTGGTATGGGTAAGATGCTGATTGATTCTGTTAAGGCATCCAATAACTCTATGGTTGTTGGTCTTGTATTCATCTTCACATGTCTGTCTATCTTTGCTCTCTTGCTGGGTGACATTCTGATGACTGTACTGGACCCACGTATTAAGTTAACATCAAAAGGAGGTAAATAATGGCTACAATTGATAAAAGCAAATTCCAATTTGTCAAACGTGACGATTTTGCCTCTGAAACGATTGATGCTCCAGCCTATTCTTACTGGAAATCAGTCATGCGTCAATTTCTGAAAAAGAAATCAACCATTACCATGCTAGGGATTCTGATTGCCATTATTCTCATGAGCTTCATTTATCCTATGTTTTCAAACTTCGACTTTAATGACGTGAGCAAGGTAAATGATTTTAGCATGCGTTATATCAAACCAAGTGCTCAATACTGGTTTGGAACGGATAGTAATGGTAAGTCTCTCTTTGACGGTGTTTGGTTTGGTGCCCGTAACTCTATTCTTATTTCGATTATTGCGACGGTTATTAATCTGGCTATCGGAGTTATCATTGGCGGTATCTGGGGAATTTCCAAAACAGTTGACCGTGTCATGATGGAAATCTACAATATCATTTCAAATATCCCAGCCCTCTTGATTGTCATTGTCTTGACCTACTCTATTGGTGCTGGTTTCTGGAATCTTATTTTTGCCATGACGATTACTGGTTGGGTCGGTATTGCCTACACCATCCGTGTGCAGATTATGCGCTATCGGGATTTGGAATATAACCTTGCCTCTCGTACCCTTGGTACACCGACTCTCAAGATTGTAACGAAGAACATTATGCCGCAGTTGGTATCTGTTATCGTGACCACCACTTCACAGATGCTGCCAAGTTTTATCTCTTACGAAGCCTTTCTGTCCTTCTTTGGATTAGGACTTCCTGTAACAGTGCCGAGTTTGGGACGCTTGATTTCAGATTATTCACAAAACGTGACGACAAATGCCTACCTCTTTTGGATTCCACTCACAACTCTGATTTTGGTATCCCTTACTTTCTTCGTAGTTGGTCAAAACTTAGCCGACGCCAGCGATCCACGTACACATAGATAGGAGTAAATATGACAAAGAATGAAAATGTAATATTGACTGCTCGCGATATTGTCGTGGAATTCGATGTTCGCGACCGAGTTTTAACAGCCATTCGCGGAGTCTCTCTGGACTTGATTGAAGGCGAAGTACTGGCTATTGTTGGTGAATCAGGCTCAGGAAAGTCTGTCTTGACCAAGACCTTTACTGGTATGTTAGAAGAAAATGGCCGTGTGGCCAAAGGAACTATTGACTACCGCGGCAAAGATTTGACAACTCTTCGTAGTAATAAGGATTGGGAGCCAATTCGCGGTGCAAAAATTGCGACTATTTTCCAAGATCCGATGACGAGCTTGGATCCCATTAATACGATTGGAAGCCAGATTACAGAAGTCATAATCAAGCACCAAGGGAAATCAGCTAAAGAAGCTAAAAAAATGGCCATTGATTACATGAGTAAGGTTGGGATTCCAGATGCGGAAAAACGTTTCGAAGAATATCCTTTCCAATACTCAGGTGGTATGCGTCAGCGGATTGTAATTGCTATTGCCTTGGCTTGCCGCCCTGATATTCTTATCTGTGATGAGCCGACAACGGCCCTCGATGTAACGATTCAAGCGCAGATCATTGACTTGCTCAAATCCTTGCAGCAAGAATATCATTTCACAACCATCTTTATTACGCACGACCTTGGTGTTGTGGCTAGTATTGCAGATAAGGTTGCGGTCATGTATGCCGGTGAAATTGTAGAATACGGTACAGTTGAAGAAATCTTCTATGAGCCAAAACATCCTTATACATGGAGTTTGCTATCCAGCTTGCCTCAGTTGGCAGATGCGAATGGTGCGCTTTACTCGATTCCTGGTACTCCGCCGTCACTTTATTCACCAATCAAAGGGGATGCCTTTGCTTTGCGTTCTGACTATGCCATGTCAATTGACTTTGAAGAAGAAGCACCGGCTTTCAAGGTCTCAGATACTCATTGGGCTAAGACTTGGTTGCTGCACGAAGATGCGCCTAAGGTTGATAAACCAGAGATTATCGAAAACCTACATGAAAAAATTCGTTCGAAAATGGGCTTCAATCAATTAGAAGCTTAGGAGGAAGGAAATGACTGAAAAATTAGTTGAAATTAAAGATTTAGAAATTTCCTTCGGCGAAGGAAGTAAGAAATTTGTAGCAGTAAAAAACGCAAATTTCTTCATCAACAAGGGGGAAACTTTCTCTCTTGTAGGAGAATCAGGCTCTGGTAAGACTACTATTGGTCGAGCTATTATCGGCCTTAATGATACCAGTGCAGGTGATATCTTCTACGAAGGCAAAAAGATTAATGGTAAAAAGTCAAAAGCAGAAGAAGCAGACTTGATTCGCAAGATTCAGATGATTTTCCAAGATCCGGCTGCCAGTCTGAATGAACGTGCAACGGTTGACTATATCATATCTGAGGGTCTCTATAATTACCATTTGTTTGATAGTGAAGAAGACCGGCAAAGAAAAGTTAAAAATATCATCAATGAAGTTGGCTTGTTGGCTGAGCATTTAACTCGCTATCCTCATGAATTCTCTGGTGGACAGCGTCAGCGGATTGGGATTGCTCGTGCTCTGGTCATGCAACCAGATTTCGTAATTGCTGATGAGCCAATCTCTGCTTTGGACGTATCTGTTCGGGCTCAGGTTTTGAATCTTTTGAAAAAATTCCAAAAAGAGTTGGGCTTGACATATCTGTTTATTGCCCATGACCTTTCGGTAGTTCGTTTTATTTCTGATCGTATCGCCGTGATTTACAAAGGTGTCATTGTAGAAGTGGCAGAGACAGAGGAATTGTTCAACCATCCTGTCCACCCTTATACACAATCCCTGCTCTCAGCTGTTCCAATTCCAGACCCAATCTTGGAGCGTAAAAAAGTGTTGAAGGTCTATGATCCTGAACAGCACGATTATTCTGTTGATAAACCAGAAATGGCAGAGATTCGTCCGGGACACTACGTCTGGGCTAATAAAGCAGAACTCGAAAAGTATAAACAAGAACAAGAATAGAAAAAATGTCCGAAAGGGCATTTTTTGCGCCTTTATAAAGAAAGAATGTAGGTCAATTTACCATCCTCAAAGGTATGTAAAACTATTCACCAATTTAAAAATAATAATTTTTTAATTTTTTTCAAAAAAGGTATTGACAGTTGGTAGGTATAGGTGATATACTAATATAGTTGTCGCGAAAGACAAAGCCCTTTGAAAACT
>CAUQTL010000096.1:0-4263 GCA_963521035.1 uncultured Streptococcus sp. | reverse complement strand
AGAAAGAAGGAACTGAAATGACAACATTATTTTCAAAAATCAAAGAAGTAACAGAACTTGCTGCGATCTCAGGTCATGAAGCACCTGTCCGTGCTTATCTTCGTGAAAAGTTGACACCGCACGTGGATGAAGTGGTGACAGATGGCTTGGGTGGTATTTTTGGTATCAAGCATTCAGAAGCTACGGATGCGCCTCGCGTCTTGGTCGCTTCTCATATGGACGAAGTTGGTTTTATGGTCAGCGAGATTAAGCCAGACGGTACCTTCCGTGTCGTAGAAATCGGTGGTTGGAATCCTATGGTAGTCAGCAGCCAACGTTTCAAACTCCTGACTCGTGACGGTCGTGAAATTCCTGTGATTTCGGGTTCTGTCCCTCCACATTTGACTCGTGGAAAGGGTGGACCAACCATGCCAGCCATTGCAGATATCGTCTTTGATGGTGGCTTTGTGGATCAAGCTGAGGCAGAAAGCTTTGGCATCCGTCCTGGCGACACCATCGTACCAGATAGCTCTGCAATCTTGACAGCCAATGAAAAAAATATCATCTCAAAAGCTTGGGACAATCGCTATGGAGTTCTCATGGTGAGCGAGTTGGCTGAAGCTCTGTCAGGTCAAAAACTTGGCAATGAACTTTATCTGGGTTCTAACGTCCAAGAAGAAGTTGGTCTCCGCGGTGCTCATACATCTACAACCAAGTTTGATCCAGAAGTCTTCCTAGCAGTTGATTGCTCACCAGCAGGTGATGTCTACGGTGGTCAAGGCAAGATTGGGGATGGAACCTTGATTCGTTTCTACGATCCAGGTCACCTGCTTCTCCCAGGTATGAAGGATTTCCTTTTGACAACGGCTGAAGAAGCTGGTATCAAGTACCAATACTACTGTGGAAAAGGCGGAACAGACGCTGGCGCAGCTCATCTGAAAAATGGTGGTGTCCCATCTACAACAATCGGTGTTTGCGCTCGTTATATCCATTCTCATCAAACCCTCTACGCTATGGATGACTTCCTAGAAGCTCAAGCTTTCTTGCAAGCCTTGGTGAAGAAATTGGATCGTTCAACAGTTGATTTGATTAAAAATTATTAAACCATAAGGGAGGTGGTAGGGATGGTAGAACCAAACCTAGAAAGCCTTGTAAAAGATCTTTACAATCATGCTCGACATGATTTGAGTGAAGATTTAGTTGCTGCTCTCCTAGAGACTGCTAAAAAACTGCCTTCTACAAATGAGCAATTGCTGGCAGTCCGTCTCTCGGGTCTAGTCAATCGTGAATTGCTCCTAAATCCTAAACATCCGGCACCTGAGTTGCTCAACTTGGCTCGCTTTATCAAAAGAGAAGAAGCTAAGTACAGAGGAACTGCAGCTTCTGCGATTATGTATGGGGAGCTCTTTAAAATGCTTTGATTCCATTGTGGATCAAAGCATTTTTTATATGGTAGAAAAGCAATTCTTGGTTAGGAAAAGAAAAAAGCCATCCCATTCAGGATAGCTTCTTGGTTCTTAGATTTGTTCAGCGATGACCTTTTCAGCAAGGTTCATGGCGTGGTCAGATACACGAGTATAGTGGGAAATGATGTCGATAAAGTTGACCCCAGCTTGTGTTGAACACTCACCCTTGTTGAGGCGTTTGATGTGGGTCTTTCTGAGAACACGCTCCATATTGTTGATTTCTTTATGGCGTTCAATCAGACTTTGAGCTTTTTCAATATCATTGTTTTCCACGCTATCAAGGGCATCCTTGATAAAGCCAGTGGTTTTTTGATAGATATCAGCCAATTCCTGCAAAGCAGCTTCAGAAAACTCAACATTTTTACGTTGAAGGTAGTCAGTCAGATTGATTAGGGCCTCAGCGTGATCCCCAATCCGTTCCAAATCACGGGATGAATCAAGGATGTTGGTCAGCACTTCACTTTCTTTCTGGCTAAGGGCTTCACTTGAAAGAGTAATAAGGTAACGAGTCAATTTTTCATCAATGGTATTGATGGCTTCCTCTGTCTTGTGTCCTTTTTCAGCAACCTTTTCATTAAGGTCAATGATGTAGTTGTATGAAAGGTCAAAGGCTTTAGAAGCATAATTTCCCAAGTGAAGGAGTTCTTTTTTGGCATTTCCGAGAGCGATTGATGGTGCTTGTTTAATCAAATGCTCATCAAGATAAAGTGGCTCGTACTTGACAACCTCATCTTCACCAGGGATGAGCTTGGTTACAAAGTAGGCCAAGGCTCCGATGAATGGAAATTGGATAATAGTATTTGTGATATTAAAGGTTCCGTGGGCGAAGGCAATGGTCATTTCTGGAGCCAGATTGAGTGTAGATTCAAACCATTGAATCAAGCCAGTGAAAGGTACAAGGAAGACAATACAGATAACCGTACCAATCACGTTAAAGGCGACATGGGCACCAGCAACACGTTTGGCAGCGATATTGGCTCCAAGAGAAGCAATAATAGCTGTAATGGTCGTTCCGATATTATCACCAAACAAGACTGGTAGGGCACCTTGTAGATCAATCAAACCACTTGCGTAAAGATTCTGTAGGATACCGATAGTTGCGGAAGAAGCTTGAATGAGTAGAGTTAGTCCAGTTCCGACAAAGACACCTAGAATAGGACTCTTACTTAGTTCAACCATATAGTCTCTAAAGACTTGCAGGTCTTTTAGAGGTTCCATTGCACCGCTCATAAGATTGAGAGCGAAGAAGATACCACCTACACCAAAAATGATACGTCCGATGTTATTGATAGAGCGATTCTTGGTGAAGAAGAGACAAATCGCTCCGACGAAAAGCATTGGTAAGGCGTAATCTCCTAGCTTAAAACCGATGATAAAGGATGTAACGGTAGTTCCAATATTGGCACCCATGACAATACCGATAGCTTGACGCAAGGTCAAAAGTCCTGCGCTGACTAGCCCCACTGTAATGACTGTGACCCCAGAACTTGACTGAATTAGCGCCGTCATACCGATACCAACTAGCACACCGAAGAACGGATTGCTAGTGTACTTGTCAATGTAAAAACGAAGGCGATCTCCAGCAGCTTGTTGCAAACCGTCTCCCATGGTCTTGATACTATATAAGAATAGTCCCAGACCACCTAAAAAGTGAAATAAAATTTCCTGCCAATTAATGGACATTTCTTTTTCCTCCGAAAAATAATAACGGAATTTCTCCTATTCTATTTTAAAGGATAAAAGTAAATCTAACAAGTGTTAAGCTAAGATTTTAGAAAGAAAATTCGTTAGAATGGGCCTTAATTATATTAATTTTACCAATTTCTAACCTAGATATAGGTATTTCCTTTTATATATTGACATTTAAAAGAAATATTTTAAAATGAGGGAGGAATTATCTTGGTCCCTGTGATTGGGATAAAAATTTTACAAAGAAAGTTAAGCGCTTTCTTTTATGCAACAAAATCAATCTTTTAGGAGGAGAAAATGAAGAATCCATTTTTTGAAAGACGTTGTCGTTACAGTATTCGTAAGTTATCAGTAGGAGCCTGCTCGCTGATGATTGGGGCTGTTTTATTTGCTGGTCCAGCCTTGGCTGAAGAAACTGCAGTTCCTGAAAATAACGGAGCCAATACAGCGCTTGTTTCAGGAGAGAGTGAGCATCCAACTAATGAAGCTGACAAGCAGCATGAAGGAGAACATGCTAGAGAAAATAAGCCAGAAAAGGCAGAAGGAGTAGCGACAGCATCTGAAACTGCTTCGCCAGCAAGCAATGAAGCTGCAACTACTGAAACCGCAGAAGCAGCTAGCGCAGCTAAACCAGAGGAAAAAGCAAGTGAGGTGGCTGCAGAAACACCATCTGCAGAAGCAAACCCTAAGTCTGAAAAGGAAATAGAATCAAAGCCTGAAGCAACTAGCCAAGGGGATGAGTCTAAGCCAGCAGCAGAAGCTAATAAGACTGAAAAAGAAGTCCAGCCAGATGTCCCTAAAAATACAGAAAAAACATTAAAACCAAAGGAAATCAAATTTAATTCTTGGGAAGAATTGTTGAAATGGGAACCGGGTACGCGTGAGGATGATGCTATTAACCGCGGATCTGTTGCCCTCGCTTCACGTCGGACAGGTCATTTGGTCAATGAAAAAGCTAGCAAGGAAGCAAAAGTACAAGCCCTATCCAACACCAATTCTAAAGCAAAAGACCATGCTTCTGTTGGTGGAGAAGAGTTCAAAGCTTATGCTTTTGACTATTGGCAATATCTAGACTCAATGGTCTTCTGGGAAGGTCTCGTACCAACTCCTGACATTATTGATGCAGGTC
>CAUQTL010000095.1:0-4355 GCA_963521035.1 uncultured Streptococcus sp. | reverse complement strand
GGATGCCATCTATTTCGATTTATGCGCGTGAGTTGATTGTTGACTACGGTGTGAAAAAATTAATCCGTGTGGGAACTGCGGGTTCTTTGAATGAAGATGTCCATGTTCGTGAATTGGTTTTGGCGCAGGCAGCTGCAACCAACTCAAACATCGTCCGTAATGACTGGCCACAGTACGATTTTCCACAAATCGCTAGCTTTGATTTGCTGGACAAGGCCTACCATATCGCCAAAGAACTCGGTATGACAACCCACGTTGGGAACGTTTTGTCTTCTGATGTCTTTTATTCAAACTACTTTGAAAAGAACATCGAACTTGGTAAATGGGGAGTCAAGGCTGTGGAAATGGAAGCAGCAGCCCTTTACTATCTGGCAGCCCAACACCATGTTGACGCGCTAGCTATTATGACAATCTCTGATAGCTTGGTTAATCCAGACGAAGACACAACTGCAGAAGAACGTCAAAATACCTTCACTGATATGATGAAGGTTGGATTAGAAACCTTGATTGCAGAGTAATTATATCTAAAAAGGAAGCCCTTCTTTATGAATTGGAGGACTTCCTTTTCTTATCTAGAAATTGATCTATCTCTTTTTGTGATCTGAGGATGACCACTTTATATGGATAGTTTTTTTGAATCCACTTGTAGCGTTCCTTAGCGGATTTGCTCCGTCCGTCCCAAAGAATCCATCTGATAAACTCCCAATTAAATTGTTCTTGACAACCAGCTGCCATACTTTCTCTGACCTTGCCTCGGTATGTGAGGTATCGTTTAAAGGCTCGTAGCAGACAATTCCAGCGAGAAAAATTGAGAAAGATGATTTGGTCAGCATCCTGCATTCTTTCCTCATAGAAACACCAAGAATAATTCCCATCAATGACCCAAGCTTCATGCTTTGTGAGAAAATTTTCCATCTCGGTCAACATCCATTCACGATCACTGTCTTGCCAACCGGGTTGAAATTGGAGTGTGTCCATGTGAAGTTTTGGGATGGAGTAGTAGTGAGACAACTTTTCTGCTAGAGTTGACTTACCAGCACCAGAATATCCGATAATTGCGATTTTCATTTTCTGCCTTTTCCTATTTTGGGACAAAAAAACAGCCTCTATGGACTGTTTCTTATTTAGCAAGTTTAGCTGAAAGACGAGCTTTGTCGCGGCTTGCTTTGTTTTTGTGAATCAAACCTTTAGTTTCTGCTTTATCGATAGCTGAGCTAGCAGCACGGAAAAGTTCTTCAGATGGGTTTGCTTCGAAAGCTTTGATAGCAGTACGCATAGCTGATTTTTGAGCTGAGTTCTTTTCGTTTTGTTTAACGTTCAATTCAGCGCGTTTGATAGCTGATTTAATGTTTGCCAATGTTCTTACCTCCATATTTACTAACTATACCATTATATCTGAAAACTTACGTTTTGACAAGGGAAAATTATTTTTTTAAGTAAATTTCATCGATTTCATGGTTCTTTGTTTTATGAAGAATCACTTCTGCACGATTTCTAGTTGGTTCAATATAATTTTGTAGATTTGTGAGATTGATACTGGTCCAGACCTGATGAGCAAAGGACTCCACTTCCCCAATCGGCATTTGAGTAAAACGATAATAGTAACTATCAGGGTCGTTTTGGGCTAGGCTCAGCATTTTCAAGAAACGGTCTAGATACCAACTCTCGATGTCATCGACTGCAGCATCAACATAGATGGAAAAGTCAAAGAAGTCAGTAATGTAGAGACGCTCATTTTGTGGATTTTGAAAGACATTTATTCCCTCAACAATGACAAAATCAGCAGCTTTGACGCTCTGCTTTTCCTCAGGTACGATGTCGTAGACTTCATGAGAATAGACAGGAATATCTACATCTTGTCCATTTTTGATGCGGTCCAAGAAGTTGAGAAGAGCTTCCATATCATAGCTTTCAGGAAATCCCTTACGATTTAGAATCCCTTGCTCAATCAAGGTCTGGTTGGGATAGAGAAAGCCATCAGTTGTTACCAACTCAACCCTAGCATCTGTAAGCGTACGGGACAGTAGGATTTGAAGTAGGCGACTGGTTGTGGATTTTCCAACGGCAACACTCCCAGAAACCCCAATGATAAAAGGCTGGGATTTGCTTTCACGTTGAAGGAAAA
Source organism: uncultured Streptococcus sp. (assembly GCA_963521035.1). Classification (GTDB taxonomy): domain Bacteria; phylum Bacillota; class Bacilli; order Lactobacillales; family Streptococcaceae; genus Streptococcus. The sequence goes on along the minus strand of CAUQTL010000095.1, from coordinate 2,230 downwards.
TCCCTTTTGAAAAGGCCAAATCATCCTTGGTACGCTTGTAAATCTGGATGAGATGGGCTAGGGGGAGATAGACATCGGTAACATCCTGCAAGCTAATCTGGTCATTAAAACTCTTGATGGATTCTAATTCCTCTTCTGTCAAAGGAGGTGTCGTCTTTCGATGTAAAGATTGCCAAGTCTGGCGGCTGATTTTTTCAAAGTGTAAAAATTCGTTGGTCATTTATTTTCCCCTAGATATTTTGTCTATCATACCATAAAAAGCTAAAAAAATAAAGCGGTTTCTTGAATGTGGTAAGTCAATATTATATAATAGATTTGGATGGAGGTTGACCAATTTATTGATGAAGTAGGAGCTGGTTTATTCTGACTTATAAGTTAATAAAGGGGGCTTTGAGGGTTACAACTTATAGGAGGTGTACTATGAAAATCTTAAAACGTTACATATTGGAACTTTGTTTTATTTTAAGTTTTGCACTACCTTTTATAAAAGGGGCGAATGCAGATAATGGTAGACGCTTTGTGGAAATCTATTACGGTTTTACTTTTTTGATGGAACATGCTATTGTAACAGCTATCTTTATCTGTTTGCTCTTGATTGCTTGCATACTAAAAAAACGGTGGACGAAATGGCTTGCTGCTGGAAGTTATCTATTTTTGATTTTGTGGATTGCTACAGAGGGTTATTTATTCCGTATGTCATTAGAAGATTTGATACGACTTTGGACAAGTTTGGAAATCCTGACAAAAACGTATCAGTTGGGCTTTTATCTAAACATCTTGTTGGGAATCCTGTTGATGATTAAGTATTTGAAGGTTAAGCAATAGTAATAAGAATGCGTCCGATTGTAGATGATAAACTTTTTGTTATATCCTAATTATGATATTTCTAGTTCTAAATGGCTTATTATTTATAAGTGTTTAAAGAGATTGAAGAAAAGTCTTCTTGACTAGTTTTCTTCAGTCTTTTTCGTTTTATTATCAATTTGTAAACGATTTACAATTTAAGTCAATTTATGGTAAAATAGTTTCATGAGTAAAATGTATTATGCAGAAAATCCTGACGCTGCTCACGACATTCATGAGTTGAGAGTGGACTTGTTGGGAGAAAAAATGACCTTTTTGACGGATGCGGGTGTTTTTAGCAAGAAAATGATTGACTTTGGAAGTCAACTCTTGCTCAAGTGTCTTGAGGTCAACCAAGGAGAAACTGTCCTGGATGTAGGCTGTGGTTACGGACCTTTGGGCTTGTCTTTAGCTAAAGCTTATGGCGTTCAGTCTACCATGGTCGATATTAATAATCGTGCCTTGGATTTGGCGCGACAAAATGCTAAACGAAATAAAGTAGAAGCGACGATTTTCCAGTCCAACATCTATGAACAAGTTGAAGGGGAATTTGACCATGTCATTTCCAATCCTCCTATCCGTGCGGGCAAGCAAGTGGTTCATGAAATCATTGAGAAAAGTAAAGATTTCTTGGAAACTGGTGGAGATTTAACAATCGTTATCCAGAAAAAACAAGGGGCCCCAAGTGCTAAATCCAAGATGGAAGAGGTGTTTGGCAATTGCGAAATCTTAAAAAAAGATAAGGGATACTATATCCTTAGAAGTGTGAAAGAATGAGAGCAGTTGATTTAATCCAAAAGAAACGAGACGGTCAAGAACTGACTCCGAGTGAAATTGAATGGCTGGTAGAAGGCTATGTGTCAGGAACTGTTCCTGATTATCAGATGTCTGCCTTTGCTATGGCTGTCTATTTCAAAGGAATGACGACTCGAGAAATATCTGATTTGACCATGAGAATGGTTCAGACAGGCCAAGAGTTTGATTTATCCGCTATTGATGGGGTTAAGGTTGACAAGCATTCTACTGGGGGTGTTGGTGACAAGGTGACTTTGATTTTAGCTCCTCTTGTTGCTAGCTTCGGTGTACCTGTGGCCAAAATGAGTGGTCGTGGTCTCGGCCATACTGGCGGAACAATTGATAAGTTGGAGTCCATTAAGGGTTATCAAGTAGAACGTAGTCAAGAGGATTTTATTCTTCAGGTACAGGACATTGGTGTATCTGTCATTGGGCAATCAGACCAGCTGGTCAAAGCAGATAAGCTTCTCTACGCCCTCCGTGATGTAACCGCAACTGTCGACACGATTCCTTTGATTGCGAGTTCGGTGATGAGCAAGAAAATTGCGGCAGGGGCGGATGCTATTTTGCTAGACGTGACTGTCGGTGAGGG
>CAUQTL010000094.1:0-4406 GCA_963521035.1 uncultured Streptococcus sp. | reverse complement strand
AATTAATATAAGTATTTTATAAGAGGGATTTAAGAAAAATTTTAACTTTTTCTTAATCCTTTTTAATTTTAGGAGATTATACTAGAGTCATCAAATAAAGAAAAACTCTAAGGAGAATCCTATGAAATTCAATCCAAATCAAAGATATACACGTTGGTCTATTCGCCGTCTTAGTGTCGGTGTTGCCTCAGTTGTTGTAGCCAGTGGCTTCTTTGTCCTAGTTGGTCAACCAAGTTCTGTACGTGCTGATGTGGTCAATCCGACCCCTGCTCAAGTTGGGCCAGATGCTACTTCGGTGAGTGAAAAGAGCGATTTACCAGTAGAACTTCTCAAAGAAGCAGTCGATACAGCTCTTCCTTCAGAACAGGTAGACTCAACACCTAAAGCAAGTTTGGATACTACAAACTCTCCAGAAAAAGCAGCTGCAGGTGCTAAAGACCAAGTGGTAGCGCCAAAAGAAGAAGTTCAAGCAAAACCAGAATCTAAGAAACAAACAGAAGATGCGGTTAAACCTGCGACAAATCCTGCGCCTACAGTTTCTGGACAAGACCGTGAAGCAAGTGAAGTGCAGCCAGCAACTACCCCAGCTGAAGTGCAAAAAGGTGTGGCTGACAATACTAAAGACACAGTAGATGTCCCAGCTACTTACTTGGATAAAGCCAATTTCCCAGGCCCATTCACAGCCGGTGTTAACCAAGTCATTCCTTACGAATTTTTCGCCGGTGACGGTATGTTGACTCGTCTTATCTTGAAGGATTCAGACAAGGCCCCATGGTCAGATAACGGTTCAGCCAAAAATCCCGCCCTTCCACCAGTAGAAAACTTAGGCAAAGGTCTTTACTTCTATGAAGTAGACTTGGCAGGAACCCAAGGCAAATCAGATAAAGATTTGCTTGACCTCTTGAAACAAAATGGTACTCAAAGTTATAAAGCTACTATCAAAGTGTACGGTGCGAAAGACGGCAAGGCTGATTTGAGCAATCTCGTAGCGACAAAAGATTTGGATGTCAATTTGAATGGCTTAACCACTCCAGCTGAAGTTCAAAAAGGTGTGGCTGACAACACCAAAGACACAGTGGATGTCCCAGCTACTTACTTGGACAAAGCCAACTTCCCAGGCCCATTTACAGCTGGTGTCAACCAAGTCATTCCATATGAATTCTTCGCTGGTGACGGTATGTTGACTCGTCTTATCTTGAAAGCTTCTGACAAGGCCCCATGGTCAGACAACGGCTCAGCTAAAAATCCAGCTCTTCCACCAGTAGAAAAATTGGGCAAAGGCCTTTACTTCTACGAAGTAGATTTGGCTGGTACCCAAGGTAAATCTGATAAAGAGCTTCTAGACCTCTTGAAACAAAATGGCACTCAAAGTTACAAGGCAACTATCAAGGTGTACGGTGCTAAAGATGGCAAGGCCGATTTGACTAACCTTGTAGCGACAAAAGATTTGGATGTCAACTTGAATGGCTTGACCACCCCAGCTGAAGTCCAAAAAGGCGTGGCCGACAACACTAAAGACACAGTGGATGTTCCAGCCACTTATTTGGATAAAGCCAACTTCCCAGGCCCATTCACAGCCGGCGTCAACCAAGTCATTCCATACGAATTCTTCGCTGGTGACGGTATGTTGACTCGCCTTATCTTGAAAGCATCCGACAAGGCTCCATGGTCAGACAATGGTTCAGCTAAAAATCCAGCTCTTCCACCAGTAGAAAAATTGGGCAAAGGTCTCTACTTCTACGAAGTAGATTTGGCAGGAACTCAAGGTAAATCAGACAAAGATTTGCTTGACCTCTTGAAACAAAACGGAACTCAAAGTTATAAAGCTACTATTAAAGTGTACGGTGCTAAAGATGGCAAGGCAGACTTGAGCAACCTTGTAGCGACAAAAGATTTGACAGTGAACTTGCATGGACATCAGTCTCTGATTCCGATGCAGTCAGGTTTCGTCCCATCTTCTAATGGTTCAGCTATGCCGGCTCCAATGATGAATAGTCATCAAGATGCATCTAAGATGAACGCTCAAATGCCTAGTGCCAATCAAGATGAGATGAAATCTAAAATGCCAGCTGCTAGTCAGGATAAGATGATGCCTAACAAAGAGCAGGACAAAACCATGAATGCTAGCCAGCCTATGGCAACACCAAGCATGAAACAAGATCAAGCTCCAGCAGCCTCAAGCAAAATGTCTGATGAAGGCAAGATGGTATCTAATAACAAGGTATCAAGTCCAATGATGGCTGATCAAATGAAAGACCAAAAAGACATGCTTCCATATACTGGTGAAGCCCAAACATCAATGGCTACTCTTGGATTCTTTGGATTAGCCTTGGCCGGACTTCTAGGTGGACTCGGTTTGAAAGCTAAAAAAGAAGAAAATGACTAGTCTAGCTACAGACTTTCTATCTAGGATATGAAAAATCCAGATATCGTTTAGAATGTTCGTAAAGAGATTAAAATAGTGTTATACTATTGTGGTATAGCACTGTTTTTTTCAAAGGAGAGACAGATGGGAAAGACAATTTTACTCGTTGACGACGAGGTAGAAATCACAGATATTCATCAACGTTATCTGGTTCAGGCAGGATATCAGGTTTTGGTGGCCCATGATGGAGTAGAGGCCTTAGAAATCTTCAAGAGAAAACCAATTGATTTGATTATTACAGATATCATGATGCCTCGGATGGATGGTTATGATTTGATTAGCGAAGTTCAGTATCAATCTCCGGATCAGCCTTTTCTCTTTATCACGGCTAAGACCAGTGAGCAGGACAAGATTTACGGCTTGAGCTTAGGGGCAGATGACTTTATTGCCAAGCCCTTTAGTCCTCGTGAGCTGGTTTTGCGTGTCCACAATATCTTGCGTCGCCTTCATCGTGGAGGTGAGACAGAAGTCGTCAGTCTCGGGAATTTACGGATGAATCACGGTAGCCATGAGGTCCAAGTCGGAGATGTGGCGCTTGATTTGACCGTCAAATCCTTCGAACTTCTATGGCTTCTAGCCAGCAATCCAGAGCGGGTTTTCTCTAAGACAGACCTTTATGAAAAGGTCTGGCAGGAAGACTATGTGGATGATACTAATACCTTGAATGTTCATATTCATGCTCTTCGACAGGAGTTGGCTAAACATGCTAGTGCAGAAACACCGACCATCAAAACCGTTTGGGGCTTGGGCTACAAAATTGAGAAAGCACGAGGTAGTTAATGAAATTAAAAAGTTATATTTTAGTGGGGTATGTCATTTCAACACTCCTAACGATTATCGTGGTTTTTTGGGCCATCCAGCGCATGTTAATTGAAGAAAGAGAAATTTATTTCCTAGTGGGTATGACTCTTGTGGCTAGTTTTATCGGTGCTGGGATTAGTCTCTTTCTCCTATCGCCTGTCTTTACTTCATTGGGCAAACTCAAGGAACATGCCAAGCGGGTAGCGGACAAGGACTTTCCATCAAGTCTGGAGGTTCAAGGACCTGTAGAATTTCAGCAATTAGGCCAAGCTTTCAATGAAATGTCCCATGATTTGCAGGCCACCTTTGATTCCTTGGAAGAAAGCGAACGAGAAAAGGGCTTGATGATTGCTCAACTTTCGCATGATATCAAGACCCCCATCACTTCGATCCAAGCGACGGTAGAAGGGATTTTGGATGGGGTTATCAAGGAAGGCGAACAGGACCATTATCTAGCAACCATTGGGCGTCAGACTGAAAGACTCAATAAACTGGTTGAGGAGTTGAATTTTTTGACCCTAAACACAGCTAGAAATCAGGTCGAAACGACCAGCAAAGACAGCATTTTTTTGGACCAGCTCTTGATTGAGTGCATGAGTGAATTTCAGTTCTTGATTGAGCAGGAGGAGCGAGATGTCCATTTGCAGGTAATCCCAGAGTCTGCCCGGATTGAAGGAGATTATGCCAAACTTTCTCGTATCTTGGTGAATCTGGTCAATAACGCTTTTAAATATTCTGCTCCAGGAACCAAGCTGGAGGTGGTGGCTAAGCTGGAAAATAACCAGCTTTCAATCAGTGTGACCGATGAGGGACAGGGGATTGCCCCAGAGGACTTGGAGAATATTTTCAAACGTCTTTATCGTGTCGAAACTTCGCGTAATATGAAAACAGGTGGTCATGGCTTAGGGCTTGCGATTGCGCGTGAATTGGCCCATCAATTGGGTGGGGAAATCACAGTTACTAGCCAGTACGGTCTAGGAAGCACCTTTACCCTCCTTCTCAATCTCTCTGGCAATGAAAATAAAGCTTAAAACCCCTTTACAAATCTAGCCATTCATGGTAAAATGGATTTTGTGTGAAATATCAGCAGGAAAGCATGAAGCTCGTCAACAGGTGTCTTATGATAAGTAACCTTGGCTGTTTAGGCGAAGGGCATCTGCACGAATCAGGGCTTTCTAAG
>CAUQTL010000093.1:0-4560 GCA_963521035.1 uncultured Streptococcus sp. | reverse complement strand
TCTTTCTCCTTTTTGTTCTTGAATGGTTTTTTGCAAGGTGGAAATCAAGGTATCCAGATGTTGCCTTTCTCGAGTCAAATAGTCCAACTGTCTAGTCAAGTGAGGCAATAAATCTGATCTATCTTCCTTTAACAGCTCTGCTATTTTTTCTAAAGAAAAACCTAGATATTTGTAGTAAAGAATGACCTGTAGGCGTTCCAAATCCTCTTGGCTGTATGTTCGATAGCCGTTTTCCGACTTTAAGGGAACCAAGAGTCCTATCTTGTCGTAGTGGTGCAGGGTCTTGACAGAGACACCTGAAAGCTGCGCAGCTTCTTTTATATGGTACATGATTTCCTCCTTACATTGATAGTATAACCCCTCACCTTAGGTCAGAGTCAAGCGTTTTTGCGAAATTTTTTTACTTTATCATAACATGAAAATGGTTTTCTTGACAGACCTTAGAAAACATGATAGGATAGTCAAGTCTATCAATCAAAAGAAAGGCTCATTTTGAGTACTGATGAGGCTATTTGCCAAGGGCAGTAGCTTTTTCTTTTGTAACACTAATTTTAGGAGTTTAACTATGTCTGAAAAATCGCAATGGGGTTCTAAACTAGGCTTTATCCTAGCATCTGCTGGTTCAGCCATCGGACTTGGAGCTGTTTGGAAATTCCCCTATATGACTGCTGCTAACGGTGGAGGAGGCTTTTTACTAGTCTTTCTCATTTCCACTATTCTAATCGGTTTCCCCCTTTTGCTAGCTGAATTTGCTCTCGGCCGAAGCGCTGGTGTCTCAGCAATCAAAACCTTTGGAAAACTAGGCAAGAATAGTAAGTACAACTTTATCGGTTGGATGGGTGCCTTTGCCCTCTTTATCCTCTTATCTTTCTACAGTGTTATTGGGGGATGGATTCTGGTTTATCTAGGCATTGAGTTTGGAAAATTGTTCCAACTTAGCGGAACGGGTGATTATGCTCAGTTATTTACTTCCATCATTTCAAATCCAGCCATTGCGCTTGGAGCTCAAGCAGCCTTTATCCTATTGAACATCTTTATTGTATCACGTGGGGTTCAAAAAGGGATTGAAAGAGCATCTAAGATTATGATGCCTCTGCTCTTTATCATCTTTGTTGTCATCATTGGGCGCTCTCTCAGTTTGTCAAATGCCATGGAAGGGGTTCTTTACTTCCTCAAACCAGACTTCTCTAAGCTGACAAGTGCTGGTCTCCTCTATGCTCTGGGACAATCTTTCTTTGCCCTCTCACTAGGGGTTACAGCCATGCTGACCTATGCTTCTTACTTGGATAAGAAAACCAATCTGGTCCAGTCAGGAATTTCTATTGTAGCCATGAACATCTCGGTATCCATCATGGCGGGTCTAGCCATTTTCCCAGCCATGTCAGCCTTCAATATCCAATCTGAAGGAGGACCGAGCCTGCTCTTTATCGTCTTGCCTCAACTCTTTGACAAGATGCCTTTTGGAACCATTTTCTACATCCTCTTCCTCTTGCTCTTCCTCTTTGCGACAGTCACTTCTTCCGTCGTTATGCTGGAAATCAATGTAGGCAATATCACCAATCAGGACAACAGCAAGCGTGCCATGTGGAGTGCCATTTTAGGAATTTTGACCTTTGTCTTTGGAATTCCTTCAGCCCTATCTTACGGTGTCATGGCGGATGTTCACATCTTTGGGAAGACCTTCTTTGACGCTATGGACTTCTTGGTTTCCAATCTCCTCATGCCATTTGGAGCTCTCTGCCTTTCACTTTTTACAGGCTATATCTTTAAAAAAGCTCTTGCCATGGAGGAACTCCATCTCGATGAAAGAGCATGGAAACAGGGACTGTTCCAAGTCTGGCTCTTCCTTCTTCGTTTCATCATTCCAATCATCATCATCGTGGTCTTTATCGCCCAATTTATGTAATTAAAAAGGACTTGAGTAATGAACTCAGGCCCTTTCTTTTTTATGGATGGCTAACAATCAATTCCAAATCTTGTCCTTCTAGGGTCCAAGCTTCAACATCACTTGGTAGGATAAAGTGGCTACCTTTTTGGATTGGATAGTTTTTTCCGTCAACAGTCAGTTGACCTTGACCAGCTAAGACACTGAACAAGCTGTAGTCAGCTGTCTTTTCGAAGTCAACTTTTCCAGTAATTTCCCACTTGTAAACTGCAAAGAAATCATTGGATACAAGGAGAGTGGAACGCAAATCATCTGCTTTAACAGTTACAGGGCGGCTATTTGCAGGCTCACCAATGTTTAATACATCAATAGATTTTTCAAGGTGAAGTTCACGCAAGTTACCATTATCATCCTTACGGTCAAAGTCATAGACACGATAAGTGGTATCGCTAGATTGTTGGGTTTCAAGAATCAAGATGCCCGCACCGATAGCATGCATGGTGCCACTTGGCACATAGAAGAAATCTCCAGCTTTAACTGGTACTTTTGTCAACAAGGCATCCCAGTTTTTATCTTCAATTTGCTGACGGAGTTCTTCTTTTGACTTGGCATTGTGACCGTAAATAATCTCTGAACCTTCATCCGCAGCGATGATGTACCAGCATTCTGTTTTTCCGAGTTCGCCTTCATGCTCCAGTCCATAAGCATCGTCTGGGTGAACTTGAACGCTGAGCCAGTCGTTAGCATCCAGAATCTTAGTCAAAAGCGGAAATACAGGCTCTGGACGGTTGCCAAACAATTCACGATGTTCCGCATACAAAGTAGCAAGGTCTGTTCCCTCAAAACGACCATTGGCCACCTTTGAAACGCCATTTGGATGGGCTGAGATGGCCCAATATTCTCCGATTTTTTCACTTGGGATGTCGTAGCCAAACTCATCACGTAGCTTGGTTCCACCCCAAATTTTTTCTTGCATAACTGATTGTAAAAATAATGGTTCTGACATCATATTCTCCTGTCTGATTTTTCTCCCCTCATTATAGCAAAAAAAGAGTTCCAGTTGAACTCTTTTTCACATCTTATAAAGTAGGGAGAAGATTTTATAAAAATAGTGAACAAATGTGCTCTACTCAATGCTTGCACCATTGCTGGCAATGACATCCTTGTACCAGTAGAAGGATTTCTTCTTGGTCCGTTTGAGGCTTCCATGACCAGCATTATCTCGATCTACATAGATAAAGCCATAGCGCTTGTTCATTTCGCCTGTTCCAGCTGAAACCAGATCGATACAGCCCCAAGTCGTATAACCAAGCAAGTCAACGCCATCTTGGTAAATGGCATCTCGCATGGCCTTGATATGAGCCTCTAAGTAAGCAATCCGATAGTCATCTGCTACATGACCATTCTCATCCGGTGTATCCATAGCACCTAGACCGTTTTCCACGATGAACATTGGCTTTTGGTAACGATCCCAGATAGCATTGAGGGTGATACGAAGACCAAGTGGGTCAATCTGCCATCCCCATTCTGAGGATTCAAGATAAGGATTTTTGAGAGAGGCAAAGATATTTCCAGCAGTTAATTCTTTAACTTCTGGATCACCTGAGGCTACTAGACTTGCATAGTAAGAGAAGGAAACAAAGTCAACAGTATTGTCCTTCAACAACTCTAAATCTTCTGCAGTCATTTGAATCTCGATTCGCTCACGCTCCCACTGCTTCTTGGCGTAGTTTGGGTATTCCCCACGCGCTTGAACATCAATGAAGAAGTAACTCTTGCGGTCTTCCTCCATGGCTGCCCAGTAGTCTCTTGGATGGGCTGTGTTAGGATAGTATTGCCCTGCAGCCAACATACATCCCACCTTATTTTCTGGGTCAATTTCGTGGGCAATCTTTGTCGCAAGAGCTGAAGCTACCAACTCATAGTGTGCAGCCTGATATTTAACCAGTTCTTGATTTTCTCCTTCTTCAAAACAGAGCCCAGCTCCCATAAAGGGGGCATGGAGAATCATGTTGATTTCGTTGAAGGTAAGCCAATATTTGACCAAACCCTTATAGCGGGTAAAGAGTGTGCGACAAAGTTTTTCATAGAAGTCTAACATCCGACGATTGCGCCAACCACCGTACTCTGTAATCAAGTGCATAGGACAGTCGAAATGAGTGATAGTCACCAGAGGTTGGATACCATACTTGTGGCACTCCTTAAATAAATCCTCATAAAAGGCTAGACCAGCTTCATTTGGCACTGTTTCGTCGCCCTTAGGAAAAATCCGAGTCCAAGCAATGGATAGACGATAAGTCTTAAAGCCCATTTCCGCAAAAAGGGCAATATCTTCCTTGTAATGATGGTACATATCAATAGCTTGCTTGGCTGGGTAAAAATAGCCCTCCTCAAACGAAAACATCTTTTTCTGACCTGTGATAATGGCTTCACGATCTGGACCGATGGGGACGACATCCACATTCGCCAATCCACGACCTTCTAAATTATAAGCACCCTCACACTGGTTGGCAGCTGTCGCTCCGCCCCACAAGAAACCATCCGGAAAAGTCAGTTTTTCGGTCATAACTCTACTCACTTTCTTATTTGCTTGTTCATTTACTTATATTATAACTTATTCTGTAAACCTTTTCTTATAAAATACTGTGACATACTGATACTATTCTACTATTTAA
>CAUQTL010000092.1:0-4647 GCA_963521035.1 uncultured Streptococcus sp. | reverse complement strand
TAAGAAGTGTTATTTTTTGCAGTTATATTTAACTGAGCGTTTACGTCGCCACACGAGTCGCAAAATATGCCTCATAATGCCTGTCGAATCCGTAACGACCCCAAAAGACAGTAAAACCATTATACCTTATCTAACACGAAAATGCAAAAAGGAAATCAACTAACTACACAAGATAGTCTTTCAAAGCTTTAGTCAAAACCTGATAACCAGTAACACTAAGGTGCAACCCATCAGTTGTATAATCTTTTTTGAGTTGGCCTACCTGGTCTGTCAAACTATCAAAAACTGGCACAAATTCCACCTGCATATAGGCCGAAGCAAGCTCTTGATAGGCTTGATTCCATTTCTGAATTTTTTCATTCGTGCGGATATAGACTGTCTGCTTGTACTCCTCTCCCTCATTGACTGGCAAAATAGAAAGCAATTTAATCTCAGTCAATGGATAATCGCGAGCAATGGATTGTATGATAGCTTCGAGGTTATTGAGAGCCTCATTCACAGGCACATCTTTTCCGATATCATTTGTCCCAATCAAAAGGACAATTTTATCTACTGCTCCACCGTAAAGATGCGCATCTAGATTCTCTAGTAACAGCCCTGTCTGATAACCTCGAATGCCTCGATTGACAATCGTCTTCGAAGTCCCAAATAGTTCCTGCAGAGGATAATATTCGACAATGGAATCCCCAATAAAAAGAATGTCTGGCTCTACAACAGAAACTTGATTTAAGTGACGATACTTGGTTTGGATTTTTTCTTGTTCCTTTAGTAACCAATTTTCTAATAACTGTACTGCCACTTCATTCTCCTTTTTCTAACCAGTTTTCCAAGACTTGATAAACTCCTCCTTGGCTGTTGGCTGGCGCTAGAGCAGTCGCCACAGCTTTGGCTTTATCGTCAGCATTGTCCATCGCATAGGCAATTCCAGCCATTTCAAGCATTTCAACATCATTTTCACTGTCACCAAAAGCCATGATTTGTTGGGGAGTCAAGTCCCAGCGCTTGAGTAATTCTTCCAAACCCCATGCTTTATGAATTCCAGCTTGAAGGATATCAATGCAACCATAGCCACTCGATACAGCCCGAACACGGCCATCAAAGAGGTCATTGATTTCTTCCAAAACCGAACTCAACCGTTCCTCACCAACAACCATACTCATCTTGAGAACACCACCAAAGAGGTCAGATGTTAACTCATCCACAAATTGCATCCGTTGGTAGAATTTTTCAATCATTTCTGGAGTCATAAAACTTTCAAGGTCTGTAAAAATCGTACCTTCTTTGACGAAACCACCCTTCATAGCCGTCACAACAAACTGGTCCTGACACGCTCGACCCTTGAAATGAGCCAAAGCCTTATCGACAATGGCATCATCCCAAGTCTGAGCCTGAATCAATTCATTGTTTTCAAAAATACGAGCACCGTTTGCAACAACAAGAACCACTCGATCGACCAAGTGCTCCAGTAGTTGCCTCATGCGGTGAATTTCATTCCCAGTCGCGATGACAAAACGAATACCCTTTTGATCCAACTGATCTAAAATCTTTTCCAAGCGTGGAATATCAAGCTGGCCTCTGGCATCCAGCAAGGTCCCATCCATATCTGTCGCAATTACCTTAATCGTCATTTACTTCCCTCTGGATTCAAACTAATCCCACTTCAATCCCACATGTTCGTTCATTTCTTTATAGGCTGTATCAATTCGCTCCTTAGTCGCTTCATCTAACTGGTCACGATGACTACCACCCTCGATAAAATCTTCTAAGATATAGGTTTGGTAAAGGAAAAGTGGATAACCTTCTGGAGAATAGGTTCCTTTAGGTGTACGATTTACCCAAGAAGGATGTGCTTTAGCAGTTTCGATTGTCGTCTTGCCTGCTTTTTTCTTAATAGTCACATCCATAAGAACACCACGCTCTGTCCACTTAGCATTCTCTTCATCTTGCATGGTTTCAATTCGTTGATTAGAAATGAAGTTCCCCATTGAATAGATAATGAGTTTCTTGTCTCCATCTTTTTCAACCGTTTCAGATGGTTCAACTACGTGAGGGTGCCCTCCAAAGATAATATCAGCTCCCCAATCGATCATCTTGTGATAAAGAGCCTTTTGTTCTTCAGTTGGTTCCAAGCGATACTCCACACCCATCTGAGGCATGATAATGGTGATATCTGCTTCCTTCTCAGCCCGTTCAATTTCAGCCTTCATCTTGTCTTCATTTAGGTCTGAAAGATAGCGGTTATAGTCTTCTTGAGAAATACTTTGCTCAATTCCATTAAATCCATAAGAATAGGCTAAAAGTGCAACCTTAATGCCGTTCACTTCCTTGATAACGAGTGGAGCTTGATCACGTGACTCATGCGTATACACGCCAATAGGTGTCATTCCTGCCTTTTCAATAGCATCTGCTGTTGAGACCACACCTTCTATTTGTGAATCTAGGATATGATTATGCGCCAAGTCTAGCACTTGATAACCTGCATCCTTGATAGCATCCATAACTTCGCCAGGTGCATTAAAGAGAGGATAACCTGCCAAATAGTGGTCCTTGTTAACAGTACCTTCAAAATCACCTATAATCAGGTCTGCTTGTTTGAGCCATGGTTTCACATAATCAAAATTTTCATGAAAATCATAGGTTCCATCTTCTTTTAAAGCAGAACGATAAATGGGAATATGATAGAGGAGGTCCCCGTTTGCCATAATTCTAGCAGTTTTTTCCTCTTCCTGATCTTTAGCATTTTGATTGGTCTTATTTGCTTCTTGAGAAATGGCATCCTTTTTTTGACTGGTTAAGGGGATTCCTTGGAAGCTTTCAAACAACAAGACCAAGCCCATTGATAAAGCAACTGCTAGCAAGAGTATCGCCACAAATCCCTTATTACTCCACTTGCGATAACTCCTAAAAAAGTTTACAAAACCCCTCATAAAACGAAAAACTGGTCCACGTTTATGTCTATCTTGTCTTCTTTGCATCTTTATTCTCCCTACTTTCTAAATGCAAGCCTTTTCTTTTTATTATATCACATATAAGTAATTCTTTCACAATTGAATCGAACCTAGTAGGCATTTTCTATAAAAGCTCGATGCCGTAATGCTTTCAATCCTTGTAATTTTGTGATATCATGTAGAGGTAATGAAAGGAGAGAAAATGTCTGCAATAGAACGTATTACAAAAGCTGCTCATTTAATTGATATGAACGATATTATCCGCGAGGGAAACCCAACTCTACGCGCGGTTGCTGAGGAAGTTACTTTCCCCTTGTCTGACCAGGAAATCATTCTTGGCGAAAAGATGATGCAATTCCTGAAACATTCCCAAGATCCTGTCATGGCTGAAAAGATGGGGCTCCGCGGTGGGGTTGGACTTGCTGCCCCTCAATTAGATATCTCAAAACGTATTATCGCTGTTTTGGTACCAAATATTGTTGAAGAAGGCGAAACCCCACAGGAAGCTTACGACTTGCAAGCTATTATGTATAATCCAAAAATCGTCTCTCACTCTGTTCAAGACGCTGCTCTTGGCGAAGGAGAAGGTTGCCTCTCTGTCGACCGCAATGTGCCTGGCTATGTTGTTCGCCATGCTCGCGTTACTGTTGACTACTTTGACAAGGACGGCGAAAAACACCGTATTAAGCTCAAAGGATATAACTCCATCGTTGTTCAGCATGAAATTGACCACATCAACGGAATCATGTTTTACGATCGTATCAATGAAAAAGACCCATTTGAAGTTAAAGATGGTCTACTGATTCTTGAATAAATAAAATCCCGTTGCAAGACGGGGTTTTATGTTATAATAGAGGCATGAAAACAAATGATATTGTCTATGGCGTCCACGCCGTTACCGAAGCCCTCCTTGCAAACACTGGAAATAAACTCTACCTCCAAGAAGATCTCCGAGGTAAGAATCTTGAGAAAGTTAAGGAATTGGCTACAGAAAAAAAGGTATCCATTTCTTGGACCTCTAAAAAATCCCTCTCTGAGATGACTGAAGGCGCTGTCCACCAAGGTTTTGTTCTACGAGTATCTGAATTTGCCTATAGCGAGCTGGATCAAATCCTTGCCAAAACACGCCAAGAAGAAAATCCACTTCTATTGATTCTAGATGGCCTAACTGACCCTCACAACCTAGGCTCCATCTTGAGAACAGCCGATGCGACCAATGTTTCAGGTGTCATCATTCCCAAACACCGTGCTGTCGGAGTTACTCCTGTCGTTGCCAAAACAGCCACAGGTGCTATTGAACACGTTCCGATTGCCCGAGTAACCAATCTGAGCCAAACTCTAGACAAACTCAAGGATGAAGGTTTCTGGACCTTTGGAACAGATATGAACGGTACTCCTTGCCACAAGTGGAATACAAAAGGAAAAATCGCCCTCATCATCGGAAATGAAGGAAAAGGCATTTCTAGCAACATCAAAAAACAGGTTGATGAAATGATTACCATTCCTATGAATGGACATGTTCAAAGCCTCAATGCCAGTGTTGCTGCAGCCATTCTCATGTACGAAGTTTTCCGAAATAGACTATAAAAAAGTTTCCAGTCATCTGATTGGAAACTTTTTATGATTACACTCAATGAAAATCAAAGAGCAAACTAGGAAGCTAGCTGTAGACAGCTCAAAGCACTGCTTTGAGGTTGTA
>CAUQTL010000091.1:0-4793 GCA_963521035.1 uncultured Streptococcus sp. | reverse complement strand
CTACCACTGCAGAAGACCTGCTAAATGAAATCGCAACAAACTAATCTTAAAAAGCCCACTTCAGACGAAGCAGGCTTTTTCTATTCCTAACACTTTTGATTATAGTTTCTTCTCATCACAAAAAAACACCAGCTCCAAAGAACTGGTGTAAAGGTTTATTTAGACTTGATATAGTTGATACCATCGGCTTTTGGAGCAACTGATTTACCAAAGAAAGCGGCTAAAACAATGATTGTCAACGCATAAGGCGCGATACGAAGATAAACCGCAGGTATATGAGCAAGGAAAGGAATCTGAGTAGAAACAACAGCCAGTGCTTGGGAAAGTCCAAAGAAAAGACTTGAAAGCATAGCACCTATCGGATTCCATTTACCAAAAATCATGGCAGCTAAAGCGATAAATCCAGGGCCGACAATCGTCGTAGCAGAGAAATTAACCGAAGCAGATTGAGCATACAAAGCTCCACCTACTCCTCCCAAAAATCCTGAAATCAACACTCCGTAGTAACGCATAAGATAAACGTTAATCCCTAATGTATCAGCAGCTTGAGGATGTTCACCTACTGAGCGTAAGCGAAGCCCAAATTTCGTCTTAAACATGATGAACCAAGCTAAAAATGAGAATCCAACAGCTATGTAACCCATCAAGCTAGTATTTCTAAAGAAAATATCTCCAATAACAGGAATATTAGACAAAATCGGAAAATCAAATTTACCAAAAGATAAATCAATATTATTAGTTTGTCCTTTTCCATAAATAGCCTTCACAAGAAAGACGGCTAAAGCTGGCGCCAGCAAGTTCAGTACAGTACCACTAACAACATGATCAGCACGAAAATTAATGGTTGCTACTGCATGAATCGCAGAAAAAATGAGACCAACTAAACCACCTGCGAGAAGAGAAAGCCAAATAGTCATTCCTCCTAAGCTTTCAGCGAAAGTCAGGTTAAAAACAACTCCTGTAAAAGCTCCCATGACCATGATGCCTTCCAAGCCAACGTTAACAACACCAGCATGCTCAGAGTAAGCACCTCCAATACTGGTGAAAATGAGAGGAGCGGCATAGACCAGCATATTTGATACAAGTATTGTTAGAATAGCAACAATATTCATCTCTACTCTACTCCTTTCATTCGTTTTTTAGGTTTGATATATTTTTCAATAATGTAGTGAGCACTTACAAAGAAGATAATGGAAGCTGTTACAATATTGACAAGTTCTGGAGGAATAGTAGCTGTTGTCATACCAGGCGCACCAGTTTGTAATGTTCCAAGTAAGAACGCAGCAAAAATGATTCCGATAGGAGAGTTGCTAGCAAGAAGAGCAACTGCCATACCATTAAATCCAACAGCCAGAGATCCTGCTTGAACATAAACGTTCTGGAAAGTACCTATACCCTCAACTGCTCCTCCAATACCACAAAGAGCTCCAGAAATCACCATTGAAAGAATAATAGTACGTTTCGCCGACATCCCTGCATAATCTGAAGCATTTGGATTAAGACCTACTGAGCGAATTTCGAATCCAAGTGTGGTTTTCTTTATGATAAACCAAATTACAGCGACAGCAATCAAAGCAATGAAAATTCCAATATTCATGCGTGACTTAGTAAGCTCTGTAAGAAAGTCTAGACGATAGCTAGCGTTTGCCGAAACAGGAATACTTGATTCGGAATCAACCATTAGTTTTTTAGGGAAATTCCGAATAATTTCATTTCCAGCAAAAAGAACAATATAGTTCATCATAATGGTAACAATAACTTCGCTTGTACCTAAAAATGCTCTTAACAAGCCGGGAATTAAACCAATTAAACCACCAGCAACTGCTGCTACAAGGACAGTCAGCGGTAACATTGCAAAACGAGGAATGGTTGGAAAAGATAGGGCAAACCAAACAGCTGCAATCCATCCTGCCAAAGCTTGACCAGGTAAACCTACATTGAAAAAACCAGCACGGCTAGCCACTGCAAACCCAAGAGCAATCAAAATTAGCGGCCCCATGGTTCGGAAAATTTCTCCAATATTTTTAATGGAACCAAAAGCTGTTTTGAACAACTCTTCATAACCCCACAAGGCATCATAACCAAAAATCCACATGATGATGGCGCCAAGTAAGATTCCTAAAAGAACTGAAATAAAAGGAATAGCAATTTGCTGTGTTTTTTTATCCATTAGAACCCTCCTTGATTTTTCCACCAGCCATGAGAATACCAAGCTCTTGCTTATTAGTTTCAGATGGCTTTACAATTCCTTGAATCTTTCCATCGTGAATAACAGCAATACGGTCTGATAAATTAAGAATTTCATCTAATTCAAAGCTGACAACAAGAACGGCTTTCCCTTTATCACGTTCAGAAATTAAACGCTTATGAATATACTCAATCGCACCAACATCCAATCCGCGAGTAGGTTGACTGACAATTAATAGATCTGGATTACGATCAACTTCTCGAGCAATAATAGCTTTTTGTTGATTTCCCCCTGACAAAGCACATGCTGGAACAAGTTCACTAGCTGCTCTAACGTCAAATTCTTCCATCAATTTACGGGCATATGAATTAATTTGATTATAATTCAAAACACCTTTGTTACTGAGCGGTTCTTTATAGTAAGTCTGGAGAGCAATATTTTCAGAAAGCATCATTTCAAGTACCAAACCATCACGATGACGATCCTCAGGTACATGACTTACTTGCATTTCTGTAATCTTTCGTGGAGAAAGTCCTACAACTTCCCTTCCTTTTATTTTAATACTTCCTGATTTTACTTTTCGAAGTCCTGTAATAGCCTGAATCAACTCACTCTGACCGTTACCGTCAATCCCAGCAACTCCTACGATTTCACCTGCATGAACATCAAGAGAAAGCTCTTTAACAGCTGGTACACCACGATTCTCATTCACTATCAAATCAGAAATTTGAAGTACAACGTCTTTCGGTTTAGCTTCTTCCTTTTCAGTAACAAAAGAAACCGAACGACCAACCATCATTTCAGCCAAATCTTTATTTGAAACGCCCTCAATGCTAACAGTTTCAATTGATTTTCCACGGCGAATAACTGTGACACGATCCGCTACTGCTCGAATTTCATCTAGTTTATGAGTAATCAGGATAATAGATTTCCCTTCTTTAACAAGAGTTTTCATAATATCCATTAATTCCAAAATTTCAGCAGGGGTCAATACTGCCGTTGGCTCATCAAAGATCAAAATTTCGGCACCACGATAGAGGGTCTTCAGGATTTCTACACGTTGTTGGGCACCAACAGAAATATCTTCAATCTTAGCTGTTGGGTCAACAGCTAAGCCATAGCGTTCTGACAATTCAAGGATATCTGCATTAGCTTTTTTCAAATCTAATACACCTTTATTCGTTATTTCGCTACCAAGAATAATGTTTTCAGCAACAGTAAATGCTTCAACCAACATAAAGTGCTGATGAACCATTCCTATTCCGAGAGCTGCAGCCCTAGAAGGAGAATCCAATTTTTCCGATTTTCCGTTGACAAAAATTTCTCCACTAGTTGGCTCTAAAAGACCAGCCAACATATTCATCAAGGTAGATTTCCCAGCTCCATTTTCACCAAGAAGTGCATGAATTTCGCCTTTACGCAGTTGTAGGTTGATTTTGTCATTTGCGACAAATTCACCAAAAACTTTAGTTATCTCACGCATCTCAATGACATTTTCATGTGCCATTAGAGTATTCCTTTCTAGAAAATTATATTTTATTTCAGTAGAGCCTACTAATCAAGTTCGTAGGTTCTATTGAGACAAAATGTCTCAATACCCTAAAAAAGCAACCCAAGAAGGTTGGGTCGCTTCTGGATCTTTATTATTTTTCAGGCGCTTTTACACTACCATCAATAATCTGTTTCTTAGCATCTTCTACAGCTTTTTTAGCATCTTCAGATAGGTTAGAAGTTGTCAATTCAACTCCACCATCTTTCAAACCAAATGTAATTACTTTCCCACCCGGGAATTTACCATCAGCTGTTTGAGTAGCAATCTCTTGAACAGTTTTGCCAACTTGTTTTAAGCTGGAAGCAAGTACAAAGTTAGATTCCTTTCCATCTTTAGACTTGTATTTACCTTCTTCAGCTTGATCACGATCGACACCGATTACCCAAACTTTTTCGTCTTCATTTTTCTTCTCATTCAAGTCTTTTGCTTCTTTAAAGACACCTGCTCCAGTACCACCTGCAGCTTGATAAACTACATCAGCCCCTGCGGCATATTGGGTTGCAGCAATAGTTCTTCCTTTTTCAGGATTATTAAAGTCTTCGGCATATTGAATATCAACTGAAATATCTTTGTTAACAGACTTCACTCCTGCTTCAAAGCCTTTTTCAAAACGAGTGATAACTTCGCCACGTGCCCCTCCAATAAAACCAACTTTGTTAGTCTTAGTAGTTTTTGCAGCAGCAACACCTGCAAGATAAGCAGCTTCATTATCAGCAAAAACAGCAGATGCTACATTTTTCTTGTCTTTGATAACAGAATCAATAATAACATAATTAATATCAGCATTTTCATCAGCAGCAGCTGTAACAGCAGGTGCTAATTTATAACCAACGCCATAAACTAATTTATAGCCATTTGTAGCTGCTTGACTGAAGTTATTTGCAAAATCCGCTTCACTTGTAGACTGGTAGTAAGTAAAGCCGTTATCTTTAGAAAGACCGTTTTCTTTACCCCAAGCTTGCAGACCTTCCCATGCAGACTGGTTAAATGACTTATCGTCAACACCGCCAGTATCAGTTACGATAGCAGCCTTCAAATCAGTTTTCGCGTTTG
>CAUQTL010000090.1:0-4837 GCA_963521035.1 uncultured Streptococcus sp. | reverse complement strand
TCTCTTTATTGTAGCATTTTTTTCGCTTTTTGACAAAAGTAAGAGGAGTCAAAGGACTCCTCACGATTCTTCAAAATAACTGAGTAAATTTCTATCTTGGTTTTCAGATAAAAATCTTTCCTTCTGTGGCCTCTTCTTACGCTTGAGAAGGGCTTCAGCTGACATGGCTTCTTCCTTACTGGCAAAACCTTGAGTATAGATAAGTTTGACTGGTAAGCGTGCTCGTGTATATTTGGCTCCCTTCCCACTATTGTGGACAGCGAGACGTCTCATCACATCAGTCGTATAGCCTGTATAGTAGGATCCGTCACGACACTCCAGCACGTACATATAAGCCTTATGATCCATAATAAATCTCTTCGAGTTCCGGCGTATAAGAGCCATCATCATTGTGAACAATGAGAGGTGGCAAGACCTTAAAGCCACTTGTTGAACCATCCTTGATAGCCTCAATCAAAAGCATATTGGCTTCCTTTTCCCTTTTTGGATAAACAAACTGCAGGCGCTTAGGGGCTAGATTATGCCGTTGTAACGTATCCAAAATATCCAGAAGTCGATCAGGACGATGAACCATAGCCAAGCGCCCATTAGATTTAAGAATACTCTGGGCACTACGACAGATTTCCTGCAAATTGGTCGTGATTTCGTGGCGAGCCAAGAGATAATGTTCACTCTCGTTCAGATTGGAATGAGGATCCACCTTGAAATAGGGTGGATTACATAAAATCATATCCACCTTACTTCCCTGGATGTAAGCAGGCATATTTTTCAAATCATCACAGATGACCTCCATCTGCTCTTCTAAACCATTCAAACGGACAGAGCGTTCAGCCATATCCGCCAAACGCTCCTGAATCTCAACAGCCAAAATCTGTGCCTGAGTCCGAGTGCTAGCAAATAGCCCCACTGCTCCATTTCCAGCACAAAAATCCACTATCAAGCCCTTCTTAGGAAAACGTGGAAAACGTGACAAGAGAACACTATCCACCGAATAGCTAAAAACCTCTCTATTTTGAATGATTTTGATATCTGTTGAAAAGAGCTGGTTAATGCGCTCTCCTGATTTTAATAATTGTTCTTCTTCCATGGTCTTATTATAGCAAATTTATATTAACATTACAAAAGATAGAAATTTCTAACTAGTGCTTCTGATTCTTCAAATGTTGAAGGGCTTCCTTGGTCCAAATTGGCATCATTCGTTTGAGAGGAGCGAAGCCGTAGTTAAAACGGTCGCTTGAAAAGCGTCGCCGTCTCGGAAACTGGTGCTTTTCTTCCTCTAAAGTACGGATAGAAAGACTAGCTTTCCCTGTAAATTCATCTAAATCCACTACTTGAACTTGAACCTCTTCATCGACTTTCAAGGCTTCTTGGATATTTTCAATAAAGCCTGTCCGAATCTCTGAAATGTGAATCAGCCCTGTATCACCCGTCTCTAGCTCAACAAAGGCACCGTAGGGCTGAATCCCTGTAATACGCCCCTTTAGCTTATCACCGATTTTCATCTTAGTCCTCGATTTCAATTGTTTCAATCACAACATCTTCAACTGGCTTATCCATAGCTCCTGTCTCAACAGCAGCAATGGCATCTAAGACAGCGTAAGAAGCTTTATCAGCTAACTGACCAAAAACCGTGTGACGGCGGTCTAGATGAGGAGTGCCACCTTGGTT
Source organism: uncultured Streptococcus sp. (assembly GCA_963521035.1). GTDB lineage: Bacteria > Bacillota > Bacilli > Lactobacillales > Streptococcaceae > Streptococcus. Next base: position 3,169 of record CAUQTL010000090.1, on the reverse strand, counting down.
GGCATAGATTTCCGCAATCGGTTCTGGCCAACCACCACGAGCAATTTCTTTCTTAGAATAAGGCAGGTGTTGATTTTGCACGATAAAGAATTGGCTGCCGTTGGTATTTGGACCAGCATTGGCCATGGAAAGGGCACCACGGACATTGTAAAGTTCTTCTGAGAATTCATCCTCAAATGATTCGCCGTAGATTGACTCGCCACCCATACCAGTTCCAGTTGGGTCTCCACCTTGAATCATAAAGTCCTTGATAATACGATGGAAAATGACACCATCATAGTAACCATCTTTTGAAAGAGCTACAAAATTAGCCACTGTTTTAGGAGCATGTTCAGGGAAGAGCTTGATACGCAAGTCTCCATTATTGGTCTTAATAGTCGCAATAGGACCTTCTACTGTTTCAATGTCTACTTGTGGGAAATGCAATTCTTTTTCTACCATACCAAATCCTTCTAAGGCATCAAAAATGCCATCTTCTTCTAATGTTTTTGTAATATAATCTGCTTTTTCTTTGATGTTATCATGAGAAATTCCCATTGCAACGCTGATTCCAGCATAATCAAATAGTTCCAAGTCGTTGAGGCCATCTCCAAAAACCATGACGTTCGCTGGTTTCAAGCCAAGGTGTTCCACAACCTTTTCCACACCCGTCGCTTTGGAGCCTGAAATCGGCACAATATCAGACGAATGCTCATGCCAACGAACCATGCGAAGTTTGTCTGAGAGACTATCAGGCAAGTGCAAGTCATCTCCCTTATCTTCAAAAGTCCACATTTGATAGATATCTTCTTTTTCATGAAAATCAGGATCTACATCTAAATCGGGGTAAATTGGATTGATAGCTTCACTAATCATATCGGTGCGAGTCGACAACTTGGCATCATGACTCCCAACCAAACCATACTCAATTCCCTCTTGCTTGGCCCAAGAGATATACTCCTCAACATCTGACTTCTCAATCTGATGTTGATAAATAACCTGACCTTTTTTATCTTCGATATAGGCCCCATTTAAGGTTACAAAAAAGTCAGGCTTGAGCTCACGAATCTCCGGAACGACACCAAAAATCCCTCGTCCAGAAGCAATACCTGTCAAGATTCCTTTTTCACGCAATTGTTTAAAAACAGTTGGGATTGAAGCTGGAATAAAACCTGTCTTTGAATTCCGCAATGTATCATCAATATCAAAAAAGACAATCTTGATTTTCTTTGCCTTGTATCTTAATTTGGCATCCATCTCACTACCTCTTTCAATCTAACTCTTTCCATTATACCATAAAGTAGCTAAATCCCCTATTTTCAAAAAGTTTCCAGTTTTATTGTAAGTCCTTGGATAAGTATAAAACTAAATCATTATCATTTTGACAACTTGCACCCATTTCTAGCGGTTTATTTCTATACCACACACCTGTCCCATCTGGAATATAGCCCCGTCTGATATACAATCTCTGGGCAGGGCCATAGCCTAAGTGCAAACCTACACCAAGAGTGACCTTACTCGAAACAAACTTGACTCGTTTTTCTGCTTCTTCTAGCAGTTGATTCCCAATCCCTTGATTTCGAAAAGGCTCAAACACATTAAAATCTGATAATTCTGGATAGATTCCTACAAAAGGACCATGTTTAGCAGAGGGCAAAATGGTAACGTAGCCCGCTACAACACCATCAATCTCTGCAACTAAGACTTCTCTCTCCCCACTTTCCTGTTCCAGAAAATATCTAGCCAAAATTTCCTCTCTACCAGGCCAACCTTGATTCATAAATCCATGAGATAAGGATTCAATATCAGACTTAACCATATTTCTAATCGTACAATTCATCTTTGACTTAGCCACCTTTACTCTTTCTATTACCATTATAGCACGCCAAGGTCAGAAAAAAACTATCTCGTGAAAAAAGACACAATCGGGTCTGAAAAAGAGGTCCACTCGGAACTCAACTCGCTCTTTCATTTCAAAGCTCGTGAAAAAAAGACACAAGCGGGTCTTAATTCGCTTTCTTTTTTCCGAGCTCATGAAAAAGAGGTCCACTGGACCCCAACTCGCTCTCACATTTCAAGGCTCGTGAAAAAAAGACCCAACCGGGTCTTTTCTTTAATCTTCGTTTACGAAAGGCATCAAAGCCATTACGCGAGCGCGTTTGATAGCTGTTGTTACTTTACGTTGGTTTTTAGCTGAAGTTCCTGTTACACGACGAGGAAGGATTTTCCCACGTTCTGAAACGAAACGGCTAAGAAGCTCAGTATCTTTGTAATCAACATATTCAATTTTGTTTGCTGCGATGTAATCAACTTTTTTACGGCGTTTGAATCCGCCACGACGTTGTTGAGCCATGTTTTTTCTCCTTTATAATTTTAGTTGTCCATTAGAATGGTAAATCATCATCTGAAATATCCAATGGATTTGTTGCTCCAAATGGATTTTCATCACGTGAAAAGTCTGGTACTGAATTTGTAGGTGCTGAATAGTTTGCAGTTGGTGCAGAGTAAGCTCCACCTGTATGTCCCTCACGCACACTACGGCTTTCCAACATTTGGAAATTCTCAGCCACGACCTCTGTCACGTAGACACGTTGTCCTTGCTGGTTATCGTAACTACGAGTCTGGATACGACCTGTCACCCCGATAAGTGAGCCTTTTTTAGCCCAGTTAGCAAGGTTTTCAGCCTGTTGGCGCCACATAACGACATTGATAAAATCAGCCTCACGTTCGCCATTTTGACTCTTAAATGTACGGTTTACTGCAAGAGTAAAAGTCGCAACTGCTACATTTGACGGGGTATAACGCAACTCAGCGTCACGTGTCATACGCCCTACAAGTACAACATTGTTAATCATAGTTTACCTTCTTACGCGTCAGTTTTGACGATCATGTGACGAAGAATGTCAGCGTTGATTTTTGAAAGACGGTCAAACTCTTTAAGAGCTGCATCGTCGTTTGCTTCAACGTTAACGATGTGGTAAAGTCCTTCACGGAAATCTTGGATTTCGTATGCAAGACGACGTTTTTCCCAGTCTTTTGATTCAACAACAGTTGCACCATTGTCAGTCAAGATAGAGTCAAAGCGTGCTACCAAAGCGTTTTTAGCTTCTTCTTCAATGTTTGGACGAATAATATAAAGAATTTCGTATTTAGCCATTGATATGTTCCTCCTTTTGGTCTAATGACCCCA
>CAUQTL010000089.1:0-4848 GCA_963521035.1 uncultured Streptococcus sp. | reverse complement strand
TTGGACTTGTAGGATCAAACTACGATCAATCATATAACCGTAAACTCTTGGAATTCATCCGTCGTCACTTCAAACTCAAATTTGAATTAGAAGTTCTCGAAATTGACGAAGTTCCAATGTTCAACCAAGACGAAAAATGGGATGAAAGTTTCCAATTACGTCTCTTGTATAACAGAATTACTCGTGCTGATGGTGTTATCATTGCTACTCCTGAGCATAACCACACAATCTCAGCTTCTCTTAAATCAGTTCTTGAATGGCTTTCATACGAGGTTCATCCATTTGAAAACAAACCAGTCATGATTGTGGGAGCTTCTTACTACGACCAAGGTACTTCTCGTGCCCAAGTTCACCTTCGTAAGATTCTTGACGCTCCAGGTGTCAATGCCTACACTCTTCCAGGAAATGAATTCCTTCTTGGTAAAGCTAAAGAGGCTTTTGATGTTAATGGAAATATCACGAATGAAGGAACTGTTAATTTCCTTGAAACATGCTTGGACAACTTTGTAAAATATGTGGGAGTCGTTTCAAAATTGAAAAAACCAAAACCAATCGCACCAGAAGATTTATATTGTACAAATTCAATTGCAACTACCATCCAAGGTGTTGATCCAGATGATCCTGAATGGGTAGAAAAAGCTGCTGAACTTGTTGGAGCTGTTTCTGGAGATACTTACGTTAAATTAGACCACGGTATCTTGACAGTTAACCAAATTGATATGTTCTTGAAAGCAATGCCATTTGAATTAACATTTGCAGATGATAACAACCAATTCTTGTACTTTAATAACGCCCACCAAGATCCAAATACAATGTTTGGTAAACGTGTACGTGCTCAATCAGGAAACCGTTTAGGAACTGTACACGGTTCATTGCCAGATTCTAGAATGAAAAATGTTGAATGGGTTGTCGGCGTATTGCGTAATGGAGATCAAGAATATGTCCGTACAATTGTGCCAGGAACACCAGAAGGCGTTATTAATACCCACAATTACCAAGCAATGTACTATCCAGATGGTTCATATGCTGGAATCAATGAAATCATCTTTAATTTCCAACCATGGCTTGACTGGTACCTCAATACAACTGGTCAACGTCTAGTCGGTGGAAATGCTGCAGCTCCTGCTGGCGGACATGGTCACGGCAATGCAGATGCTACATCTGGAGCTTCTGATGCAGGTGATGCTGGAGGTCACGGTGGTGGCGCAGACGCTACATCTGGCGCAAGTAACTAATAATAGTTTTGGGAACCATATTGGTTCCTTTTTTAGCGAAAAAAGACTAGCAGACAAAAACTGCTAGTCTTTTGGTTATTATTTTATCTATCCTTATTAAAAGAAAGAATATTTATTATGAATTTGAGTCATCAAGACTACGGCCATGTAAACCTTTTTCACGTTGTACTTGACGTAGTTTTTCTGGTGTAACATCGTTTCCTTCTTCGTCCACAATTTTGATTCCTTCAATGTGGTGACGAACAGAGCGACGATAGCCTTCGATATACTCCTCACGAAGTTTAGCTTGTTCCACTTTTTCAGCAGAAGTTAAGCCTTCTGTTTTTTTCTTTTTGGCAAGCTCGTTGATACGAGCGATTTTTTTCGGATCCATTTCTTCTCCTTTTTGATAAGATAAAGTCCCGTTTATCAAATTTTATTTAGTGTTAATTTGGTTAAAACGAGCAAGCTTTGCTGCTTTTTGAGTTAAATGAGACAAGATTGCCAAACGATTTTGACGGACTGCTTCATTTTCAGCCATAACCATGGTATTCTCAAAGAATGCATCAATGACTGGGCTAAGAGCAAAGAGTTGTTTCAATTGCTGACTTGCGGATCCTGATAAAATAAGTGATTCTACTGCTTCCGCCAAAGCTTTTTCTTGGTCATTTTCAAAAAGTGCTGAATCAACTGTAGCAACTCCTTCTGCCTTCTCAGCCAAGTTAAAGGCACGAGAAAGTGATTCAACAGATGGTTTAAAGTCTTCTCCCTTGCTTGCTTCTACAAGAGCACTTGCTGCTTCCAACATATCCGCCACAACAAAGTTTGACCCTGCAAGAACGGCTTCCTTAATATCTTTTGGAGTAGAACCCATCATCTTATCAACACGAGCCTTGATAAATTCCATAACCTCTGTCTTATTTTCATAAGTCAAACTGTCAAATTTCAAAGCATAAAGGCTATCAATCAACTCATCCATAGCAATGTGCCAACCAAAGGCATCCAAGATACGAACCACACCTTGGGTCGCGCGACGAAGGGCATAAGGGTCATTAGAACCTGATGGAATCAAACCTACTGAGAAGAAACTCAAAATCGTATCCAATTTATCTGCAATGGCAAGCACTGCACCGACCTTGCTCTCTGGAAGTTCTCCTTCAGCTGATGTAGGCATGTAGTGTTCACGAATAGCAACTGCCACTGCTGGAGTTTCACCAGCAAGAAGGGCATATTTCTCCCCCATAATTCCTTGGAGCTCGTCAAATTCACCAACCATACCTGTCAACAAGTCAAACTTGTAAATGGCTGCTGCGCGAGCAAGGTCAACTGTTTCATCCACTGACAAACCAGCTTTTTCTGCCAAGAGAATAGAAATCTGACCCGTACGAATCATGTGTTCACGAAGGGAACCAATTTTCTCATGGAAGGTGACATTGTTTAATTTTTCAACAAGGTCTGAAATAACCAATTTTTGGTCTTCACGCCAGAAGAATTCACCGTCTTCCAAACGAGCTACCAAAACTTTTTCATTTCCTTTGATGACATTTTCCAAATGCTCTGCGTTTCCATTACGAACAGAAATGAAGTTTGGTAAGAGTTTACCATCTTGATCACGGACAACAAAGTACCGTTGGTGTTCCTTCATCGAAGTAACCAAGACTTCTTCCGGAACTTCAAGGTATTTGGCATCAAAACTTCCCATAAAGGCAGTTGGGTATTCAACCAAGTTCAAGACTTCATTAAGCAAATCAGCATCAATTTCGATACGTACACTGTGTTCAGCTTCGATTGCTTTGATTTGGTCAACAATCATTTGCTCACGTTCACGTGGATCTGCTATTACAAATTGTGCACGAAGATCTTCTTCATAGCTCAAGGCTGACTGAATTTTGGTTTCTTTCCCCAAGAAACGATGACCACGGCTCACACGACCTCCCTTGATATCAAGGAAATCCAAATCAAACTCTTGCTCATCCAAGAGAACAGTTAAAGTGTGAACAGGGCGGATGTATTCAAAACTATTTCCAGCCCAGTGCATGCTGACAGGGAAAGTCAATGACTTCAAGACATCTACAACACCAGGAACAATTGCTTCAACTGCTTGACCAACTTCTTCCTTAGTGACATAGACATATTCTTCACCCTTGATTTCACGGAATTCGATATCTTCAACAGTCAATCCTTTTCCACGGACAAATCCTTGAGCTGCTTTGGTAAAATTTCCGTCACTATCCAAGGCAATTTTCTTTGCTGGCCCCTTGAAATCTTCTGTCAAATCAGACTGTTTATCTGCAAGACCAGTCACACGAACAGCCAAACGACGTGGTGTTGAGAAGGTCTGAATAGCTTCAAAAGACAGGCGGTTTTCCTTGAGGAAGGCTGCCATTTTTTCGCCTAGTTGTTTTTCACTTGGCGTAACAACATAGGCTGGCAATTCTTCAAGACCGAGTTCTACTAATAAGTTTTTTGTCATGTTTTTTCTCCGAAAAGTATCTTTTTATTTTCCAGCTTGCCTTATGTGATTGGCACGCAAGCAACCAACTTCGTTGTTTCATTGCTAAAATTGGAGCCAAAAGTCTCCAATTTTGCCTAGTATCCTTAGCTTCACTAAGGATACCTTCATCACTGCGGCAACTGGTTCAGGGCTCACACTGTTCGCCCATTTTCGTAATTTGTCACTTTCTTTATTCCGCGTCTTCTGCTAAGAGTTTAGCTCGTGTTGCTTCATCCAAAAGCGGGTAGCCTAGGCGTTTGCGTTCTGCGACAAAGGTTTTAGCTACGACACGGGCCAAGTTACGGATACGAGCGATATAGCCTGCACGCTCTGTTACAGATACGGCACCACGCGCGTCAAGCAGGTTAAAGGTATGTGAACATTTGAGAACATAGTCATAGGCAGGGTGTACCAAGCCTTCTTCCAAGGCGCGACCAGCTTCTTTTTCGAACTTATCAAAGTTTTCAAGCAACATTTCTTGGTCCGAAATTTCAAATGAATATTTTGAGTGCTCGTACTCAGGCTGGATAAAAATTTCTCCGTATTTTACACCATCGGCCCATTCGATATCATAGACAGAATCAACCTCTTGGATATAAGAAGCCAAGCGTTCCAAACCATAAGTAACTTCAGCAGTCACAGGGCCAGTTGCCAATCCACCGACTTGTTGGAAATAAGTAAACTGAGTAATTTCCATCCCGTCAAGCCAAACTTCCCAACCAAGGCCAGCTGAACCAGTTGATGGGTTTTCCCAGTTGTCCTCAACGAAACGAATATCGTGTTCCAAAGGATTGATACCCAATTTTTCCAAAGACTCAAGGTAAAGTTCTTGGATGTTTGATGGAGATGGCTTCATGACCACCTGGAATTGGTGGTGTTGGTAAAGACGGTTCGGGTTTTCTCCGTAACGACCGTCAGCAGGACGACGTGATGGCTCTACATAAGCCGCATTCCATGGCTCAGGTCCGATAGCACGAAGGAAAGTGTAAGGACTCATTGTTCCCGCACCTTTTTCATTATCATAAGCCTGCATAAGCATACAACCTTGGTCATTCCAAAATTGTTGCAAAGTCAAAATAATTTCTTGAAATGTTAATTTCTTAGACATTGTTTACTCCTTTAGTTTTTATATTTCTTTTT